>DATEOV010000001.1:0-2844 GCA_035273645.1 Flavobacterium sp.
AAAGGCTATACAAGAAATAGTGGGGGAACTGAATATAAAATGTATTCCCCATTGACCTTATTTGCTGATGTTTGTACACCAGATGCTTCAGATGCGATAGAATTTAATCAGGCTGTTGTTATTTTTTTAAATAACAAATCAATTGAAAATCAAACAGTGGTCGTAAACTATTTAAATAAATGGATCAAAATGGACTCTGATTTAAATGTTTTGAGTAATAATGCACCACTTGTTCAGCCTTTACTGCCATTGTCAAAAAGTTTAAATGATATAGCGAAGCAACTATTGCTTAAAATTGATAAAAAAGAAAATGTAGATGCTTCTGTATTGAATGAATTACTGGAGAAATGTAATTCTAAAGAACATGCCGATGTTGAATTAGCGGTATATAATAGCTTGAAAAAGTTAGTTCAAGCTTGATTTAAATTCAAAAATAAAAGTTGTAATCGTTAAGATTGAGTTTGGTTATTTATATTTTAATATGATTTTTTTATTTTGAATTGCTATTGTTTTTCTGTGAAAACAATAGATCTAAACCTGGTAATTCGTTGTCAGGTTTTTTTTGAAACATTTACTTGTTGGTAGGATTAAACCTGTTATAATACTAAATTTACTAATGATACTCGTCAAAAAAATAGTTGTATTTTGTTGTGTTTTATTTTGTCAAATGTCTTTTTCACAAGGAGATTGTGCCAGTGCTCTTACTATATGTGGCAATACAACTTTTACAGGAGTAATAAAAACATATCCAGATGACACTCAGTTTAATGGTCATGTGAGTTGTGGAGTTTATCTTCATTCACCAATGATATGGTTGAAAGTAACTATTGTAACTGGTGGCAGTTTTGGGTTTGTGCTGACTCCCAAAAGTCAAGATCCCAAAGCAGATTTAAATTTTTTTGTTTTTGGTCCAAACGTTACTTGTGGGGATATTGGACAGTCTATTCGTTGTTCTTATACTTCTCCTACCGAGACATTTTCAAGAAAAAATGCAACTGGATTAATTCCAAATGCTTACGGAATTAGTAGAGAATCTAATGAAGGGAATGGCTTTCTTGAAATGTTAGACGTAAAAGCAGGAGAAAGTTATTATTTAGTTGTGATGGATGCAGAAGCTCCTTATAATCAATTTTCAATTGATTTTAATGGTACCGCAACAATAGACGCTCCTCCTGAGATAAAAACGCCAAAAATATTTGGTAGTTATGGTGCGAAAATCTGTGAATCGGATGGTGAAAATGATTTTATTACAAATATTGATCTAAATGAAATTGCTGCTATTGCTGTAGGAAATCAAAATAATGTTGAGGCTTCTTTTTATACTAGGGGTGAGGATGCGGTAAAAGACATCCGAAGGCTTCCTAATGGATTTAGAAATACGGAAAGTCCTCAAAAAGGATATATTAGATTAACCAATACTGTTTCTAAATGTTTTGTAGTTGAAGAATTTATTTTTACGGTAGAGCAGTTACAGACTCCTTATCCATTAAATATTGCTGGTTGTGATGTAAATCAAACAGGGTTTGTTCATTTCAATTTGGCAGAAAATGATTTGTTATTACAAGATAATAATCCAAACAGAATTGTGACCTATCATCCCGCAGCAAATGATATGATAACATTGCCAAAAGATTATGTAAACAAAGTGGCTTATGAAGAAGAAACTGTGTATGCTAAAATATTGGATTCAAAATCACTTTGTAGTGTTTTTAAGCCTTTCAAATTAATAATAAATAAAACACTTCCGAATGTAAAACCTGTACAATTAACACAATGTGATATTGGTAATGTGCCAAGTGATATAAAAATATTTAATCTCTCGGAAGCATCGGATGCATTGACTTTAAAAGATTCTCAGTTTTCTGTGAAATTTTACCTTAACAATTCAGATGCTCAAAGTGATGTAAATACCTTAAATTTATTGTACACCAATAGTTCAAATCCACAAACAATAATTGCCAAAGTAACCAACAAAAATACTGCTTGTTATGCATTTACAACAGTAGATTTGAAAGTGAAAAAAGGTGTAACACTAACTCAGATAATAGAAAAATGTGATGATGATGCTATACCCGATGGAATTGTGAAATTTAATCTAGCCGACGCAGGCTTCGAAAATAATGGAAACAAAGTCTCTTATTTTTTAACATTAGAAAATGCATTATTGTTTGAGAATCCAATATCTTCAAGTTTTACAAATACACAACCATTTCTGCAAACGGTATATGCCAGAGTCCAAAATGAAAACGATTGTATTGGTATTAATACTATTGAATTAAAAGTGGCAGTTTTGCCAAATCTTGAAAAAAATGAAACATTGTATTTATGTTTAAATCAAACAGAAGATTCAATAAAATTGAATGCAGGAATTTCCAACTCCAATTTAAATAATTACCACTATAAATGGTCTCCAAACGGAGAAATAACTTCTGATATAGAAGTTTATAAATCTGGAACCTACACGGTTGTGGTTAAAAATCAAAGCGGATGCACAAAAGAGCGGATATTTACAGTAAAGAACTCAGAACTTGCAAAAGTATATGAAGTCATAATAGACGATTTTACCGAAGTGAAAAAAGTTACTGTTTCGGTATCAGGGGAAGGAGTTTATGAGTATTCTTTAGATAATATAGCTGAAAATTATCAAGCTTCACCCATTTTTGATAACGTTGCTACAGGTATTCACGATTTGTATATAAAAGACCTTAATGGCTGTGGTATTTTACATAATGCAATTTCTGTTTTAGGTGCCCCAAAATACTTTACTCCAAATGGAGATGGCATAAATGATAATTGGAATCTTTGGGACTTAAACACTCCATCTAATTCAAATGCTATCATTAA
>DATEOV010000002.1:0-3606 GCA_035273645.1 Flavobacterium sp.
TACTTTTAAAGAGAAAGATGCTATCTATACGTATCACTTTTATCATTTGTTGCAACGTGCCAAAAATATTTATCTACTGTATAATACTGAAAGTGAAGGTTTGGATGCAGGAGAGAAAAGCCGTTTCATTACCCAATTGGAAGTTGAGAAACAGCCAAAACACACTTTAACCCACGAAATTTATAATGCAGTCTTACCAGACACTGCCTATTCACCAATGGTAATTCCCAAATCGGAGATGGTAATGGCTCGATTGAAAGAAATAGCCGAAAAAGGATTTTCTCCTTCAGCATTGACGAGTTATATACGGAATCCGATTCAGTTTTATTTTCAAAAGATTTTGAGAATTAGTGAAGTCGAAGAGGTCGAGGAGAATATTGCCTTGAATACTTTGGGAACTATCATTCACGAGACTTTGCGAGTTTTATATACGCCTTTTATTGGCAAATTTATCTCCGAATCAGATATTCAAAATTGCATCAAACAAATTGATTCCGAAGTATTGGTTCAATTTAAAGTAGTTTTCAAAGAAGGAGAAATTAAAAAGGGAAGAAATTTATTGGCCTTTGAAGTGGCTAAGCGTAATGTTTTCAATTTTCTGAAAGTAGAGTTGGAGAGTATTAAAAACGGTGATGCCATAAAGATTCTGGAGCTTGAAAAAACTTTTGAAAGAATGGTTGAACATCCTAGTTTGCCGTTTCCTGTTTTGATTAAAGGGAATGTGGACAGGATTGAAGAACGTAACGGAATAATCAGGATCATTGATTACAAAACGGGTAAAGTAGAGAAAACCAATGTCACTCTTAAATCGTGGAGAGGACTGACGGATGATATCAAAAATGACAAAATCATTCAGGTTTTGGCCTATGCCTATATGTATGAGGAAAATGCCAATCGAAAACCTATCGAGGCTGGGATTATTTCTTTTAAAAACTTAAAATCGGGTTTTCTACCTTTTAATTTTAAAGGAGAAAAAGAGAGTGTTGCCATTATTGACAATGAAATCCAATCTAATTATTTGGAACAAATTGTTTTGTTGCTGAATGAAATATTGGATGTGACAATTCCTTTTGAGGAGAAAATTATATAACGGATGAGTAGAAAGTTGAACAATCTATTTGAGTTTTTCAAAAGCACTCTTGCAATTAACTTTGCAGCTAGTTTTTTTGTTTTTCTTTTTGGTGGATTGATAGCCTTTAATTATTCGGTTGTTACTTTTGGTTTTGGTTTGAGTTTGCTTTTCAAAGAAGTAAATGCTAAAAACGAGTATGTGTTTTATTTCAATAATAAAATTTCCAAAATACAGCTTTGGGTTTATTCATGGTGTTTTACTTTTGTTTTTCTAGCGGTTTGTTCTTTTGTTTTTAATTTGATAAGGAAGTTATTTTGAAAAATCATTTACTAGAGATAGATAGCGTTCAGAAATCTTTTGACAATAAAAATATATTGTCGGATGTTTATTTAAATTGTGAAACGAAAGATGTTATTGGACTTCTGGGAAGAAATGGTTCAGGCAAGTCGACTTTTCTAAAAATTATTTTTGGGATTACTGCTGCCGATTTTAAGTTTGTTAGAATTGACGGGATTGTAAAAACCAAGACAAAGGATTTACTTGATGAAATTAGTTATTTGCCTCAGGATAATTGTATACCCAAAGTGTTTTCAGTCAAAAAAGCGATACAATTATCAGTTCCAGAGGAGAGGATTCTGGAGTTCTGTGCAGATGAAATCATTGCTACAATGTTAGGCAAGAAAGTTTCGCATTTGTCCGGGGGAGAATTACGGTATTTAGAAATTAAAATCATTCTCAACAACTCTTCAAAATTTGCTTTGTTAGATGAACCTTATAATGGTTTGTCGCCTTTGATGGTTGAGAAAGTGAATGAATTAGTAGTTGAAAATTCAAAAACTAAGGGAATTGTCATTTCCGATCATAATTATGAAAATGTAATTAAAGTGTCAAACAAATTGATTTTATTGAAAGAGGGTAAGGCACATCATCTGCTTTGTAAAGAAGAACTAGTTGAGAAAGGATATTTGAAAGAAGGAATGCTTTATTAAATTTCTTTAAAAAAATCTTTCAAAACATTAAGTAATTCAACTTGATTTTCAATAGAACTCATGTGACCATCTGCGAAGGTGACCAATTCAACATCGGTGTTTTTTATTTGCTCCAGGTTTTCTTCGTAATTAAGAACAGGATCTTTTTTTCCTAAAATCAATAGTTTCGGATAGTTTGTTGTGTGTAATAAGATTTCACGATCCTTTCTTATTTTCATACCTTCAAGTGAGGCCACGATTCCTTGTAAAGGCGTTTTCAAAGCTTGAATTTTTACTTCTTCGATTTCTTTGACAAGGATTTCTCGGTTCTCTTCACTGAACAAATTGGCGATAGAAAGGCGGATGAAGGTTTCGTAATCTTTCTTAACGGCTTTGATGGCTCGGTCTCTGTTTTTCTTTCTTTCAGTACTGTCTTCTTTGGAAGTGGAGTTGAGTAATACCAATCCTTTCATTTTTTCGGGATACAATTCGGTGAAAGCCAAAGCAACATAACCGCCCATAGAATGTCCTACAAGAATGGCTTTTCGAATTCGTAATTTGGATAAAACTTCGTGAACCACATCGGCGTTTTCTTCCATGGTTTGGATATATCCCAAACTTTCGGTTTCACCGTGTCCCAATAAATCGATGGTTATGATTCTGTTTTTTTTACTTAATTCAGGAATAAAAGCATCCCACATGGTTTTGTTTTCCAAAAAACCGTGCAACAAAACTACTGCAGTTCCTTTTCCTGTATCTGTGTACGAAATTTGTGTGTTTTTGTAGAGAATTGTTTCCAAAGGGATAAGAATTATGTTGATAGTTTACAAACGCAAAATTAATTTTTTAAATTCCTAAATGCTACATTTGAGGAAAGCATTTTATAATATGAGTAAAATTTTAATTACTGGAAACGGATTTGATTTATTTCATCATTTGCCAACTAAATACCATCATTTTATTTCAATAATGCAAACTATTGAAAAGAATCATTATAGTAATGAGGTGTCTTTTGAAGAATTATTAGGTGATATTTTTAAAGATAAATTTCCAAATGATTATAATTTAATAGTTGAAAATTACAATTCGGATAATATTAATTTCAGTGGTGAAAAATTAAATATAATAAAAGAGCTTTTAGAAAAGAATCTTTGGTACAAACATTTCAAAAATGTTTTAGAGATTGATACTTGGATAGATTTTGAAATGGAAACTGAAAATATTATAAATCAATTGTCTTATTTTAATAAATTTGATGATAAGTGGAAGATAAATGATAATTTGTTTTATGATGAATTAATTAATTTTTATGATTTTAAATTATTTAATATAATTCAAAAAGTTAATGAAGTAGGTGATTTTAAACTAGACGATAAATACATTGACAAAAGAAATGGGTCTATTATTGTTAAAAAAATGCTTGAAGATTTAGCAAAATCATTTGAAGGGTTTATTGTAATTTTTAATCGCTATTTAACAGATGTGGTATGTGTTTTTTATACTGAAATAAAACAAAAATCAGTAATTCCATTTCATTTAATGAATGAAATTTACACATTTAATTAT
>DATEOV010000003.1:0-4409 GCA_035273645.1 Flavobacterium sp.
ATGGATTTTACCCCAGGTATTTTCCAGACTGATCTTACCTACTACAAAACGGGCGGTAACCAACGCGTGAATACCACTTTGGTTAAACAATTAGCGTATTACGTAACCATGTATAGCCCGCTGCAGATGGCTGCCGACATTCCGGATAACTACAACCGTTTCCCGGATGCTTTTCAGTTTATCAAAGATGTCGCTGTAGACTGGGATAACAGTTATATCCTGGAAGCGGAACCGGGTGATTACATAACCATTGCCCGTAAAGCCAAAGGGAAAGCTGCTTGGTTCGTGGGTGGCATCACCGACGAGAATGCAAGAACTGCCTCCATCGCTTTTGATTATCTACCTGCCGGTAAAAAATATATCGCCACGATTTATGCCGATGCCAAAGACGCCAGCTGGAACCAAAAACCGCAAAATTACACCGTGACTAAAGTGATCGTGACTCCCAAAACAGTTTTGAAACAATACATCGCTCCTGGGGGTGGAGTGGCAATCAGCATCAAGGAAGCAACAGATACCGAAATGAAAGGATTGAAAAAAATGTAAAAATTGCAACAAACGAATCTGTAACTTGAATCTTCAGTAATACGACTGCTGCAAGCGTACATACTTCGGATTGAGTTACAGTCGTTGCAACAAAAAAAGAAGCTTTAAAAGCTTCTTTTTTTTTATATTTAGTATAAACCTCGTTACAAATTCATACCTCCCGATACTTCAATACGTTGTCCATTTACCCATTTGGCATCATCAGTACACAAAAAGGCAACTACACTTCCAATATCATCAGGTAAGCCTACCCTTCCCAAAGCTGTTAACGAAGAAATAAGTTGATTTAACTGTTCGTTATCACGAACGGCTCCACTACCAAAATCGGTTTCAATGGCACCTGGAGCTACTATATTCACTCTGATTTTTCTTGCTCCCAATTCTTTTGCCTGGTATTTTGTTAATGTTTCCATCGCGCCTTTCATACTTGCATAAGCAGCATATCCAGGAAATGAAAAACGGGTCAATCCTGACGAAATATTTACAATTCCGCCTCCGTCATTCATTACATCCAATGCTTTTTGAGTTAGAAAAAAAGGACCTTTGAATTGAATATTAACCAAATCATCAAATTGGGTTGTGGTCGTTGCCGAAAAACTTTCGTGAAGACCAACTCCCGCATTGTTGATTAGAAAATCGATTTTATCGGTTCCGAATGTGTCTTTCAAAGCTGTCTCAACCTTTTGAAAAAACAAATCAAAACTATTTACTTCAGCAACATTCAATTGAATGGCTACAGCTTTTTGTCCCAATTTTTCAATTTCATCTACAACACTGTCAGCTTCTTCTTTTTTGCTGTTATAAGTCAGCACAAGATCAAGCCCTTTTTTAGCAAGGTTCAAAGCCATATCTTTTCCTAATCCGCGGCTTCCTCCTGTAACTAATGCTATTTTATTGTTTCTAATTTCCATCTTTAATTTTGTTTTAAATTGATAAGACAAAATTAGTTCAGATGTATAGCTCCTGAGTTGCAAATATCAATCCAGTGTTTGCAAAATTCAAATCACGTTATTTAAACCCTAAAAGATAACGGCGTCAATGCAGTTTGTTTTTTGAAAAAATTTGAGAAATGTGCCAACTCTTCAAAACCGAGTGAATAGGCGATTTCCGAAATATTCCAATCGGTTTCTTTCAATAGAATTTTGGCCTCATGGATCAATCGATCGCTGATTAATTCGGTGGTAGTTTTTCCAGTATTTTCCTTTAGAACTTTATTGAGGTGATTGACGTGAATGGATAAACGCGTAGCAAAATCTTTGGCTGATTTTAATTCCAAGCGTTGTCGAGGCGATTCAATAGGGAATTGTCTTTCAAGTAATTCCACAAATAAGGAAGAAACCCTAGCCGCCGAATTGTGCCTAGAATACAAGGCGGTCACAGGTTGCAGCTTTTGTCCAAAATGAATCAGCTCCGCCACATAGTTCCGAATCAAATCGTATTTATATACATAATCTGAATTGATTTCTTGATGCATCTTTTTGAAAATCAAATCAACAGAAACAGCATCATCTTCTGTTAACTGAAAAACGGGATAGCCATCCGTTTGAAAAATAGGCAGTTTATCCAATTCGATTCCGCTTTTGTCCTTGGTCAAAAACTCAGTCGTAAAAACACAAAAATGTCCCGACTGCTGGGTGTCTAACGGAACATAATTATAAGGGATTTTTGGCGTGGCAAATAGAAGTGCATTCTCCTCAATTTCAATTACCCGGTCAGCATACTCTACTCTATTTTTCCCGCGTATCAAACTTATTTTATAATAAGCTCTTCGGTCATAAGGCATAAAAGATTTTTCTTTTAACCTTTCATAAAGTTCTTTGATATTGAAAACATTAAAATGTCCGATTTCTTTTTGAATACCATTGGGTAATAAGGAATTCGGTTCCGTACTGGAGTCTCCAGAAATTTCCTGATAGAACTCTTCTATTGATTTTGATTTCATTGGAGATGAATTTGTAAAAATCAAATATACGAATTTTAAAAAACGATTATACTATCTTTCAAATTCCAAAGATTGATCAAAAAAAAACAGATTTTACAAATTAATGCAAGTCCTATCTAAAATGATAGTTCAGCTAAAAAATCATTTTAAATGTTCACTTTCATTTTCTAACATTTTTTGAATATTAAAATACACCCCATCTATCTTGAACTTTCCTTTTTCGAAAGCTAAATAATCGCAATTTCCCACTAAACTTTGGGAAATAGATTCCAATCGAAACATATTCAAAAAAACATATTCGTGACTAACAGATATTACGTGCATTCCTGTTTCACATTTCTCCCCATTCCCGGATGACAATATGGCTTCCAAAATGTTTTGAAATCGGTTTGACATTTTTTTGGCAGCAATATTATCTCCTTTTAAATGATAAATATATCCTAGGTAATTCATCTGTCTCAAATCAAACGGAAATAAGCTAATAGAATGCTCTGATAATTTTATTATTTCGTCATAATCCTTTTCGTATATTGAATCACTCGTGAAATATTTGCTCAGTTTTTCTTCATCTGGCGACCTATAGTAAGCATCGTATTTTGAGTTAAAAACATATCCGAAATATAAATGTCTATAATCCTCATTAGTCAATAATGTATCATTGGATATCATTCTTTCCAATAATTTTGGATAATAATAATTCGATTTTTTGTCCTGAATATTCTTTTTTATTAATTCATAATCCGGAGCCTTAAAACTTATTCCTTGTGCATAAGTCTTAGTGAACATTGCTATTAAAATTGCAGTTATTAAAATTATTTTCTTCATATACTTTTTTATTAAACTCATTAGAGTATCTCACTAAAGTCGAGTGCCTAAGCTGAGAAGAATCCACAGATTAGCACTTCAAATGTATGACACAATTTCTTTTATTCTATTTTGATCCGTTTGATTTTCACAATACTACTAAATTACTATATTTAAATTCAACCCAATGGATTGTTTAAAACAAAACTGTTCAAAAGTGATCTGCAATTTATAGAGTAACTCGATTAATAGACAAATCCCGAATTGTTTTTGCATCCCTCCTTTTAAATCTTAAAAAATAATATCATCTTATTAAAACCCTACCAGTTTATTCTTATTTATGCTAAAATACAACCTAAATGGACAACCTTAATCTTTATTTTTTTATTTTAAATCAATCCTTTTTTTAACAAAGTCTGTTTCCATTAATCTATGATTCCATCATAATAAACTGCTCAACCTACTATATATACAATTAAAAAAGTGTAATAATTACATTATTCTTTCCGAAATATCATATTCATATTCACAAAAATCGATGACCTCTTGTTAACTCTTTAAGTACAATAGGAAAGCTACATTCTAAAATTACATAAATCAAAAATCTTCTTTACTGGTAGGGTTGAAATTGAAATCCAAAAGACGTAAAAAACAATGTCCTGATGCTCCTTTACAATTACAATCTGCAATCATAAATTATGGAAAAGTCTATTTTAAACACATAACTAATCAAACTATTTTTCTTCGCATTTCAATAATTTCCAAAATTAAGAACGTTGAAAAACAGTTCAAAATTCGCGACCGTTATGAAACAGTAACCAAAGGCTTAACGATCATAAATAATACTATATTAACTCAAACTTTGCAAGAATTACTCATTGTCTTCTCTATTGCTTTTACGTCGAACAAACTGGTAGGTACTAGTATGCGGCTGTTTTAAAACTTCTCTATTTTTGAAACCGATCTTTATACAAAAAAGAAGCTAAGTCAATGCATATTGTCAAAAAATAGAATGCATTATTGTCAAAAATTCAATTTAACGTTAAAAAAATTATTTATATATAAAAACAAAAAATAAGCAAAACAGCCATATTTATCATCAAGTATTACCAATTAA
>DATEOV010000004.1:0-2216 GCA_035273645.1 Flavobacterium sp.
TAAAAACAGCAAAAGCTGCAAGGACATTAATGCTTGTAAGTGTTTCTTATATAACGTTATTACAATTAGTGTATATTTTAGATAAATTTTTAAGATAATTATGGAAATGACAATGACAGCCGAAGATTATAAATTAAGAACGGCAAGATCTTATAAATTGATTTTATTGTTCGCCATGGTGAGCATGACAATGATGTTTGCGGGTCTAACGAGTGCTTATGTAGTGAGTCAATCAAGAGCAGATTGGTTGAAGGATTTTGAATTACCATCCGCTTTTTATTTTAGTACAATCGCTATTTTGGGATGTAGTATTACTTTTCATTTGGCCAAAAAAGCAATTCAAAAAGACAATAGTGGTAAAACAACTTCATTGCTTTTGGCTACGTTGGCTTTGGGGATTTCATTTGTAGTATTACAATTCGTGGGCTTCGGGCAAATAGTTTCTAATGGGCATTATTTTACTGGAAATGCTAGTTCTATCACTACAACATTTTTGTATGTAATAGTGGTAGTTCATTTGATTCACCTTGCGGGAGGGATGATATCTCTGTTAATTATTATTTATAATCATTTTAAACAAAAATATAATTCAACACAAACTCTTGGAATAGAACTAGGTGCAATGTATTGGCACTTTCTTGATTTCTTATGGGTTTATTTATTTTTATTTTTATATTTCTTTAAATAAGAAAAAAACGTAAATTTGGGAACTTTTTAACGAATAACTTTTATGGGAGCGACAGTTACTACTGCAAATAATGAAAAAACTTGGGGAGGCGGAAATGAGCCGATGGGAGCAAGTTATGGTAAACTAATGATGTGGTTTTTTATCGTATCAGATGCCTTAACGTTCTCTGGATTTTTAGCAGCTTACGGGTTTTCTAGATTTAAATTTATTGAAACATGGCCATTAGCCGATGAGGTGTTTACACACTTTCCATTTTTACACGGTGTATCTGCTCCGATGTATTATGTAGCGTTAATGACTTTTATTTTGATTTTCTCATCTGTAACAATGGTTTTGGCTGTTGATGCAGGGCATCAAATGAAAAAGGATAAAGTAGCCCTTTATATGTTTCTGACAATCATTGGAGGTTTAATCTTCGTTGGTTCTCAAGCTTGGGAATGGAAAAACTTTATTAAAGGAGAATATGGTGCTGTTGAGACAACAGGAGGTAGCTTGCTGCAATTTGTTGATAAAGAAGGTCACCGTGTTGCTTTGGCGGATTTCGCTGCAACATTGCCTGTGGAAAGAGAGCATTTGTCTAGAGATAAGGCAAAATGGTTTATGTCAGAATCTTCTATTCCTAGCTATACTGTAGCAGAGGTTCAAGCTGGTTTTAAAGCACATCCTGAAGTTTTAGTGAGAATTGAAACTATAAATAAAGACAAAAAGAAAGTTGTACTTTCTAGAGAAGAATCTCTATTGCGTTTAGATCAAGCTAAAGTGGTTATTGAAGGAGCTAACCTAACACATAATGAATATGGAAGTAAGCTTTTTGCTGATTTCTTTTTCTTTATTACAGGTTTCCACGGATTCCACGTATTTTCAGGTATAGTAATTAACATCATTATTTTCTTTAATGTGCTTTTAGGTACGTACGAGAAAAGAGGAAGCTATGAAATGGTTGAAAAAGTGGGGTTGTACTGGCACTTTGTCGATTTAGTTTGGGTATTTGTTTTCACATTCTTCTATTTAGTTTAATTTTAGATTTATCATTATGTCACACGAACATGTTTCTAATACAAAAAGGATTTGGACTGTTTTCGGTTTATTGTCTTTAATCACAACTGTTGAGGTTGGTTTCGGTATCATCAGACCAGATGCATTATACATGCATAATTTTTTATCGATGAATTTGTTAAACTGGTTGTTTATTATACTAACTTTGGTTAAAGCGTATTATATTGTATGGGCATTCATGCACATGGAAGGGGAAAAAAACTCATTGAAAAATGCGGTTGTTTGGCCTTTAATATTCTTAGTTTGCTATTTGCTTTTTATTCTTTTGACGGAGGGAGATTATGTATTTGAGGTTTTTAGAAATTCTACTATAAAATGGAATTTTTAGCAAGATATTAATTCAATGAAAAAGGTATCCGTCACGACGGATGCCTTTTTTTATTTTAATACAATAAATTTTATAATATCTAATGAAAAAAAATATTGTTCTTTTCGTGTTGTTTGTTTTGCCTATTGTTGCTTATCTGTTTTT
>DATEOV010000005.1:0-3543 GCA_035273645.1 Flavobacterium sp.
CACAGAGACAAACTAGTTTTATTGCTAAAAATTCCGTAACTTCATAACACTAAATCCTTAGGAAAATGAAGAAGTCAATTTTATTAATCGGAATACTCTTTTTCACGGCAAAAACATTAGCCCAACTACCAAAATTAGACAACAACAGCATTACCATATCTACAAACTACAGTTATTCTGATCCTTCTTTGTACGGGATAAGTGCGGAATTTGGCAACGATTACTTAGTACTTTTCAATCATTACACCTCGACCTTATTGAATGTTTCCGTCTCACAAATGGAATACGACAATAATTTGGAAAAAGTAAAAGGCACAGGTTATACCGTAGAGATTGGTCATAGATTTTACAGAACCAGGGGGCGCAAATCCGGAGTCTACATACAATGGCTTTTGGCCTACTCCAACACCAGTTTTGACGAGAACACATCTTTGGGTCATTTTGACGGTAAATATTCCTATTGGAGTTTAATTAATAACGACATTGGGTACAAAATCAGAATCGGCAAGAATCTCAGCATCGACCCTTTCATCGGATACAACTGGAAATGGGAAGTAAAAGGAAAAGGAGACATCGACAACATCTACTCCGATAATTTCGTATTCCGTTGCGGTGTAAAACTAGGTTATAGTTTTTAAGCAACATCATTATCCATTATTTGGACGTGCCACCATAAAGAAAAGAGGCCAACTCATCACACCGGTGAGTTAGCCTCTTTCCTTTATGGCGCGGGCTATCCGCGCTACTTTGGTAGCTTGCTCCTATCCCTCACGCGGGCAAACTGCTAAATAAGCCATTCAATATTTTCAAAAGAAATTCCCAAAACACAGCAACCATTCCTATAAAAAATTCAATTGAAAAACCGTATTTTTGTTATAATGATACAATACAGACTGAACTCATAAACGGCATAACACTACTAAACTTCTTTCAATGAAAATACTACTTCTAGGCTCTGGCGAATTAGGAAAAGAATTTACAATCGCAGCACAACGCATTGGGCAAACCATAATTGCAGTTGATAGTTATGAAAATGCTCCCGCGATGCAAGTAGCACACGATTTTGAAGTCATCAATATGCTCGATGGCGACGCCCTAGACAAAATCGTAGCCAAACACCAACCCGATTTCATCGTTCCCGAAATAGAAGCCATCAGAACCGAGCGTTTTTATGATTATGAAAAACAAGGAATCACAGTAGTTCCATCTGCAAAAGCGGCGAACTTTACAATGAACAGAAAAGCCATTCGGGATTTAGCTGCCAAAGAACTAGGATTACGCACTGCCAATTACCGTTATGCCACATCCGCCGAAGAACTGCACAAAGGAGTTGAGGCAGTTGGAATGCCCTGCGTAGTAAAACCATTAATGTCTTCTTCCGGAAAAGGACAATCAACCATAAAAACTGCTGCCGATATTGACAAAGCCTGGCAATACGCCGTAGAAGGCTCCCGTGGCGATGTAGTAGAAGTTATAGTAGAAGCTTTTGTAAAGTTCAATTCGGAAATCACATTATTGACTGTGGTTCAAAACAACAACCCTACTTTGTTTTGCGCTCCAATCGGTCACAGACAAGAACGCGGCGATTACCAAGAAAGCTGGCAACCCGCAAAAGTATCCGACAAAGATTTATACGAAGCACAAGACATGGCCGAAAAAGTAACCGAAGCTTTGGGCGGAGCTGGCTTGTTTGGCGTTGAATTTTTCCTTGCCGATGACGGCGTATATTTCTCCGAATTATCACCAAGGCCACACGATACCGGAATGGTAACTTTGGCGGGAACACAAAATTTTAATGAATTCGAATTGCATTTACGTGCCATTTTGAGTCTTCCAATTTTCGAAATCACTTTAGAAAAAGCAGGAGCAAGTGCCGTAATTTTGGCTTCCGAAAATTAAACAAATCCAACTTTTACAGGAATAGAAAAAATAGCTTCTTTACCCAAAACCGATTTTAGGCTTTTTGGAAAACCAACCTCAAGACCTTACCGCAGAATGGGGGTGGCATTAGTCAATGACACTTTAGAAACTCCAATTGAAGAAATAGTGGAAAAAGCAAAAGAAGCCACCAAATTGATCAAAGTCATTGCAAACTAATTAAAAAAGTCAACACCAATTACACGAATTAGCACGAATTTTGATGCTGTTATTATTTCACGAATCCGTCAAAGGCAGAAAGAATTAGTGTAATTTTATTTTTAGAGCCACAACAATTCGTGTAAATTAGTGCAATTCGTGTAAAAAAATTCAATATGCTTGTCTCATAGTCAAAGTACATTCTTAATTATTTTTTAGAATCCCGAAAAGCCGTCGGCGTCATTGCAGTATGCTTCTTAAATAATCTCACAAAATAGGAATAGTCATCGAAACCCAACGCTGTTGCGATTTCGTTGACTGTTCTTTTTTTATCCATTAACATCCTTTTGGCTTCCAGAATAATCCTGTCTGTAATTACCTGAGTCGTGGTCTTTTTCAAGATTTCATTGCATATTCTATTCAAATGTTTCAACGTAATATGCAGTTGTGACGCATAAAACGAAGGTGCTTTCTCTGTCCAAAAATACTTTTCCAAAAGCGCGTCAAAATCCTTGATTTTTACATTATAAGAATGTGTTTCCAAGATATTGCTTTCATTATACTTTCTTGCAATTTCAATATGAATACTGTCCAATAAATTCATGATTTTATCTTGCTTCATGATTTTATTCCCTTGATATTCCTCAAGCATATTATAAAAATAAGTTTCTATTTCCTTTAATTCTTTGGCATCAAATATCATTTCGGGCGAATTTCCCATTGAAGAATAAAAAGGATAAACCTCTATTGCTTTTTGCCTAAAATAAAGATTGTACATCTCTTGGGAGTAAAAAACAACAAAACCATCAATATCATCAGACAAACTCCAATGGTGTATTTGTCCGGGTTGCATAAAAAACATACTCCCAGGCTTAATCCTGAAAGTATCAAAATCGATGTCATGCGTTCCTGATCCTTTTGTAAAAATAACCAGCACATACGAATTATGTCTATGAGGTTCTTCCACAAAACTGTGATCAACTAAGTGATTTTTGAAGGTATTTATATAGAAATCACTATTGACATCATTGCAATTGAATCGCTGAATGGAATAAATCGGATATTTGCTCATGGATTATCGATGTCTTTATTGTGCTATAATTGGCGAATATAGAAAACATCTGCGACACGAATAAAAAATACCTTTGAAAAAAATATAAAAATGTCACACACACTTGTCCACATCCTAAATAATGATTGCCCTCATTGTCTTGAAGGGAAAGTTTTTAACGAAAAAAATATATTTCTAAACATTGGTTTTCCAAAAATGAATCCATATTGTCCTCACTGCCAATACAAATTCGAAAAAGAACCTGGGTATTTCTTTGGCGCCATGTATGTCAATTATGGCTTGACTGTAGCGCAGGGAATTGCAACTTATTTAATTGCTCATCAATTTTTCACAGAAACTTTCGACTTAAGAATCATTGCAATTATTACTGCAGTCATTGTATTGATGGCTTCGTT
>DATEOV010000006.1:0-4625 GCA_035273645.1 Flavobacterium sp.
TCGCGAAACTAATTGAATAGATAAGCTAGAAAAAAAAAAGTCGTTAAATGGTAAAAAAAAACGTTTAAATACACGATAACAGGATTGGATTTGGAAAAAGGAAAATCAATCAGTGCTCACATATAAGATTTCAAAATAAAATTAGAATGTGCTTTTTTAGTTTAATAAACAAAGTGTATCACTAAATAAAAAAAGACTCCATCTCTGGAGTCTTCATTTTTTAAAATTATGCTTGTCCTGTAGGACCAAAATTAATGGGGATTGCAGGTTGTTCAACCTCTTTAATCTCACCATGAGTTACTTCAAAACGATGAATATTTTCACCTAAAGCTTTGAGCAATCTTTTAGCATGTTGTGGAGTCAAAACAATTCTTGATTTCACTTTTGCTTTTGGAACACCTGGCATAATACATACAAAATCTAATACAAATTCAGACGAAGAATGATTTATTATAGCCAAATTGGAATAAATACCTTCAGCTACTTTTTCATCTAATTCTATGTTAATCTGCTCTTGTTGTTGTTTAGAATTGCTCATAAAATTTATTTTTATCAAAATTCTCTCCCTACATAAGTAGAGAGAGAACATTGAGGAAAAGAATTAATAAATATATTCTTCTTTATTAGCCATCATATCATTATAATCTTCTCTAGATCCTACAATTGCATTATCATATTCTCTCATACCTGTACCAGCTGGGATTCTATGTCCTACAATTACATTTTCTTTCAATCCTTCTAATAAATCAACTTTACCTGCTACAGCAGCTTCGTTTAATACTTTTGTTGTTTCTTGGAAAGAAGCAGCAGAAATAAATGATTTAGTTTGAAGAGAAGCTCTAGTAATACCTTGTAATACAGGTGTTGCAGTTGCTGTAATTACATCACGTGCAACAACAAGGTTTTTATCTGTACGCTTCAATAATGAATTCTCATCACGCAACTGACGTGGCGTTATGATTTGACCTGGTTTTAAAATACTTGAATCTCCAGCATCTTCAACCACTTTCATTCCATATAAATTATCGTTTTGAACGATAAAATCTTTAGTATGAATCAATTGATCTTCTAAGAATAAAGTATCTCCTGGATCTTGAACTCTAACTTTACGCATCATTTGACGTATTACTACCTCAAAGTGCTTATCGTTGATTTTTACCCCTTGAAGACGGTATACTTCTTGAATTTCATTTACCAAATACTGTTGAACAGCTGCAGGTCCTTGAATTCTCAAAATATCATCTGGAGTAATAGCACCATCAGACAAAGGAACACCAGCTCTTACGAAGTCATTTTCCTGAACTAGAATTTGACTTGATAATTTAACCAAGTATTTTCTAATATCACCAAATTTAGACTCAATAACGATCTCACGGTTACCTCTTTTGATTTTTCCAAAAGAAACAACACCATCAATCTCAGAAACTACAGCTGGGTTTGAAGGATTACGAGCCTCTAACAACTCTGTAATTCTTGGTAAACCTCCTGTAATATCCCCAGATTTAGATGAACGACGTGGGATTTTAACCAAAACTTTACCAGCTTTAATTTTCTCCCCGTTTTCAACCATCAAGTGAGCTCCTACCGGTAAGTTGTAAGAACGGATTAACTCTCCTTCTTTACCGTAAACCAATAAAGTTGGTATTAATTTTTTGTTTCTTGACTCAGAAATTACTTTTTCTTGGAAACCAGTTTGCTCATCAATTTCAACCATGAACGATTGTCCTTGCTCTAAATCTTCATAAGCAATTTTACCAGTAAACTCAGAAACAATAACTCCATTATATGGATCCCATTTACAGATTACATCTCCTTTTGCAACAGACTGACCGTCACCTACAAAAATACTTGAACCGTAAGGAATATTATTGGTACTTAATAAAATACCTGTTTTTTCGTCAATTAATTTCAATTCTGTTGAACGAGAAACTACAATATCAACTGCGTTACCTTCACTATCTTCACCTTTAACAGTTTTTAAATCTTCAATTTCTAGTTTACCTGCAAAACGAGTAATAATACTAGACTCTTCAGAAATACCCCCTGCAACCCCTCCAACGTGGAAAGTACGTAAAGTCAACTGTGTACCTGGCTCCCCAATAGACTGTGCTGCAATTACACCAACTGCCTCACCCCTTTGAGTCATTTTACCAGTAGCTAAGTTTCTACCGTAACATTTAGCACAAATACCTTTAGTAGCCTCACAAACTAATGGTGAACGTACTTCAACTTTCTCCACTGGAGAAGCTTCGATACCTTTCACTAATGCTTCTGTGATTTGCTCACCAGCATGAACTAAAATCTCACTTGTTAAAGGATTAATTACATCTTGCAATGCAACACGTCCTAAGATTCTTTCACCTAATGATTCAACAATTTCCTCATTTTTCTTCAAAGCAGAAACTTCAATACCTCTAAGAGTACCACAATCCTCGATGTTAACAATAACATCTTGAGAAACGTCATGTAATCTTCTAGTTAAGTATCCAGCATCAGCCGTTTTCAAAGCCGTATCCGCAAGACCTTTACGAGCACCGTGAGTAGAGATAAAGTACTCAAGGATAGAAAGGCCTTCCTTAAAGTTAGAAAGAATTGGGTTTTCAATAATTTCACCACCACCAGCAGTAGATTTTTTAGGCTTAGCCATCAAACCACGCATACCAGTTAACTGACGAATTTGTTCTTTGGAACCCCTCGCTCCAGAATCAAGCATCATATACACCGAGTTGAAACCTTGTTGGTCTTCTCTAATGTTTTTCATTGCTAATTCTGTCAATTGAGCATTTGCTGAAGTCCATACGTCAATAACTTGGTTGTAACGTTCGTTATTGGTAATAAGACCCATGTTATAATTTGCAGAGATACCTTCAACTTGCTCTCTAGCATCTGCAATTAATTTTGGTTTTTGTTCTGGGATTCTAATATCACCAAGAGAGAATGATAATCCTCCTTTAAATGCAAATTTATAACCCATATCTTTCATATTGTCCAAGAAAGCTGCTGTTTCAGGAACACTAGTAGAACTCAATACGTGTCCAATAATGTCTCTAAGGTTTTTCTTAGTCAATACGTCATTAATATATCCAGCTGCTTCAGGTACTACTTCATTAAATAATACACGTCCAGCAGTAGTTTGAATAATTTTATAAACCAATTGCCCCTCTTCATTAAAATCTTTTGCTCTAATTTTCACTTGAGCATTCAATTCTAATCTTCCTTCATTTAAAGCAATATTAACCTCTTCTGCAGAGTAGAAAGTGATTCCTTGCCCTAAAATAGTTTTTTCAGGTGTAGACAAACGTTCTTTGGTCATATAATAAAGACCAAGTACCATGTCTTGAGAAGGTACAGTAATAGGAGCACCATTTGCAGGGTTCAAGATATTGTGAGAAGCCAACATTAATAATTGTGCTTCCAAAATAGCCTCTGGTCCTAACGGTAAGTGAACCGCCATTTGATCCCCATCAAAATCCGCGTTAAACGCCGTACAAACTAAAGGGTGCAATTGGATTGCTTTTCCTTCAATTAATTTTGGTTGGAAAGCTTGAATACCTAATCTGTGCAAAGTAGGAGCACGGTTTAGTAATACTGGGTGTCCTTTAATTACATTTTCAAGGATATCCCAAACTACAGGCTCTTTTTTATCTATAAGTTTCTTAGCAGATTTTACTGTTTTTACAATTCCTCTTTCTATCAATTTACGGATAACAAAAGGTTTGTATAATTCAGCTGCCATATCTTTAGGCAATCCACATTCAAATAATTTCAATTCAGGCCCAACAACAATTACCGAACGAGCAGAATAATCCACACGTTTTCCAAGTAAGTTTTGACGGAAACGTCCTTGTTTACCTTTTAACGAATCAGATAATGATTTCAAAGGTCTATTTGATTCCGTTTTTACTGCAGAAGCTTTACGAGTATTATCGAAAAGTGAATCTACAGATTCTTGTAACATACGTTTTTCGTTACGAAGGATTACTTCAGGAGCTTTAATCTCTATTAATCTTTTCAAACGATTGTTACGGATGATTACACGACGGTATAAGTCATTCAAATCCGAAGTTGCAAAACGACCTCCATCAAGAGGCACAAGAGGACGCAATTCTGGTGGTATTACCGGAATTACTTTCATAATCATCCATTCAGGACGATTTTCTCTGTTCAAAGTAGACTCACGGAAAGATTCTACAACTTGTAGTCTCTTTAACGCTTCAGTTTTACGTTGTTTAGATGTTTCATTATTAGCTTTATGTCTTAAATCATATGACAATTCGTCAAGATTAATACGAGCTAATAAATCCATAATACACTCTGCTCCCATTTTGGCAACAAATTTGTTAGGATCAAAATCATCCAAATATTGATTATCTGCAGGAAGAGTATCTAAGATATTCAAATATTCTTCTTCTGTCAAGAAATCTAATCTTTGTATAGATTCACCATCTGCATTTTTAGCAATACCAGCTTGAATTACTACATATCTTTCGTAGTAAATAATCATATCTAATTTCTTAGATGGAAGACCAAGGATATAACCAATTTTGTTAGGAAGTGAACGGAAATACCAGATATGAGCAATTGGCACAACAAGGTTGATATGCCCTACTCTATCTCTACGTACT
>DATEOV010000007.1:0-7036 GCA_035273645.1 Flavobacterium sp.
TGAGAAAGTTTGGATGTATTCGTTACCTGTATTTTTCGAATAGTATAAGCTTGTGGATTTGTTTTGTAATTGGCATCTTTTCCATCAGCATAAATAGTCGCTGTGTATTTTTTTCCTTTTTCTAAAAATGCAAAATTAATAGATGAGGTACGGGCATCATATCCGTTTACATTTCCAACAAACCAGTTGTTTGTTCCTTTTGCTTTTCTGGCTACGGTTACATATTGCCCTGGTTCAGCTTCCAGATAGTTACTTTCACTCCAATCTACTGCAACATCTTTAATGAATTGGAATGCATCAGGAAATTTATTGTAGTGTTCAGGAAAATCTGCTGCCATTTGCAACGGACTGTAAAGTGTTACATATAATGCCAATTGATTAGCAATCGTACTGTTTACGTGTGATTTATTGTTAGGACTAAATTTGCTTAAATCCATTTCGAAAATACCAGGAGTATAATCCATTGGTCCACCAATTAATCTAGTAAAAGGCAATAATGTCACGTGGTTAGGTTTTGAACCACCAAAAGCCTGATATTCTGTTCCCCTGGCAGCTTCGTTGCCAATTAAGTTTGGATACGTTCTGCAAATACCGGTTGGTCTAACCGCTTCATGGGCATTAACCATAATTTTATATTCAGCTGCTTTTTCTATAGCATATTGATAATGATTAATCATAAATTGGTTGTAATGATTATTGCCATTCGATATGATACTGCCTACATAACCACTTTTTACGGCATCATATCCATTGTCTTTCATGAATTGATATGCTTTATCCATATGGCGTTCGTAATTACGAACCGACCCAGATGTTTCATGGTGCATAATCATTTTTACGCCTTTGGATTTTGCATATTCATGCAAGCCTTTTACATCAAAATCTGGATAAGGAGTTACAAAGTCAAAAACATAGTCTTTGTAGTGACCAAACCAATCTTCCCAACCTTCATTCCAACCTTCAACCAATACTCCCCCAAATCCATTTGCGGCAGCAAAATCAATATATTTTTTCACATTTGCATTGTTTGCACCATGTGTTCCGTTAGGTTTTGCTTTAGAAAAATCAGTAACACCAAGTTGTACCGATGGAAATTCATCTGTGTAGGACCATGAACTTTTCCCTGAAATCATTTCCCACCATACACCAACATATTTTATTGGCTTAATCCAAGACGTATCTTCAATTTTACAAGGGTCATTCAAATTTAAAGTCATTTTTGAAGCCAGAATTTCTCTAGCGTCGTCACTTACAATAACGGTACGCCAAGGTGAATGTGCCGGAGCTTGAATATATCCTTTATCTCCTTTTTCATCTGGAGTTAACCAAGATTCAAATACCATATTTTTGTCATCCAAATTCAAGTGCATGCAAGAATAATTAATCAATGCAGCTTCGTGTAAATTGATGTACAATCCGTCAGCAGTTTTAAGCATAAGGGAAGTTTGTACACCAGTTGGTGAAAAGGAAGTTTGCGATAAATTATCAGTTTTCGCCTTTTCGGTTAGTCCTCTTATTTCAGATAATTTAGAAGTGGTGTAATCGTATTCTTGTGTGTCATAATCTCCAGGAATCCAAAAAGCTGTATGATCACCAGTCATAGCAAATTGAGTTCTCTCTTCTTTTATGACAAAATAAACCAAGTTTTTTTGTGTTGGAAATTCATATCGAAAACCTAATCCATCATTAAACAATCGAAAACGAATGATGATTTGCCTATCCGTTTCTTTCTGATTTAGCGTAATTGCCAATTCGTTATATTGATTTCTGATACTTTCAACTTCACCCCAAACCGGCTTCCATGTTTCATCAAAAGTGGTAGTTTTGGTATCAATTACGGTGAAATCATTCAGTAACGATTTTTTATCGTTTTTTAGTTCAAGACCTAATTTACTTGTCTTTATAACAGTTTTGTCTTTGTAGTTTAAACTATAACTTGGAGTTCCATCCTTTTGCAATGTAAACTCCATTGTGAATTTTCCATTAGGAGATTTCAACTGTTGGGCATTGGCATATTGCAAAACCAACAAACAGAACAGAGCTGTATAAAGTAAATGTTTCATTGTTTTTAATATAAATTAGAGATTGATTTTTTGAATAGCTTTTGACGAAATCGATTTATTAATTGTAAAAAGGATATGTCGTTTTCGTGAAAGTAAAAGTATATGCTTTAGAGTTTGAAAAATTAAATCGTTTTAAAAAAGTAGATTGTAATTTCAAAAATACGATTTAAAATATTTATAATCAATAAGTTGCAAGTATTTTAAATTAAAAAAAAGTGGCAGGAAAGTAAGTGAAAATTTAAGTCAAAAGTAAATTTGGCTTGATTTTATAACTAATTACATTTTTATTTGGGCGTGACCCTCCGTAAAAACTTCGGGTCGGGCTTTCCGTTCCCGCTTTTTTATATCCCAAAAAAAATGGGATAAAAAAAGAGCTCCACTTCAATCCCTCACGCAACTGCCTGTTAAGAAAGTTGGTGTAAAACAAACTATAAATTTTGAATTAAGATAGAAATTTATTTATTTCCAGTTCCAATTTGCATCACTTTTTCTTCAAATTCATCTCGAGGTCCAGCCGATTTGTTTTTGAGCTGTGAACGGTAATTGTAAATAGTCGAAATGGAATATCTGAGGAATACAGCAATTTTGGCACTGTCTTTTATTCCCAAACGAATGAGTGCGAAAATCCTTAATTCGGTATTAAGCTGTTCTCCTTCTTTTGGCTGAATGGCATCTGCTGCGATTAATAAAGCATTAAAATCATGAATAAAATTAGGGAAGAGTTGCAAAAAGGTTTTGTCAAAATTTGCATAAAATTCTTTTAATTCATTTTCGATATATTCTTTTGACTTTACTGCACTTACCAAATCATTAATTTTTCCAGTAGTTGCCAATACATTTAGTTTTCGTTGATATTCATCCAGTTTTCCTAAATAATCAGAACATTGATCCATATAGCGGCCGATATATATTTCTTTTAAAAAATTGGCTTCGCTCAAAGTGTTATTGGACAGATTCAGTTTCTCATTAAAAGTGTTTAATTCAGTATTCAATTCAGAAAGTTTATCATTAGCCAAGCTTAAATCACTCTTTGCTGTCGATAATTTTTTCATTTGTCTAATGAGTAAAAACAAAAGGGCAAGCAATACAAGTGCCAAAAAACTGGCACTAATTAAAAACACCGTCAATTGAAATCTGTTGGTTTCGTTTTGTTGCTGATACGATTCGCTGATGATGGGAAGCATCTTCGATATTTCATAGGTTCGCAAGCGGGCATTGCACACAACTGCATCATCGAGAGACCGTTTTATATAAGTGTAGGCTCTATCAATATCACCATCTTCATAAAGCAGAAAGGCCAATGATCGAAGGGAAATGTATTCCTTTTTGGCCAACTGCAAATCGGATAAAGCCGAAATACTTAGCCATTTTTTTTCTTGATTTCTTTCTTTTTTCTGTTTGTATGCTTGTGAAATGATATAGGATATTATAGCCCGATTAGGATCATTTTGTTGAATTTTCGGAAAAAGAGGAAGTAACAAATCAAGAGTTTCATCATCCTTTTTATTGTCTAAATACCAATCGGCTTTTGCGATAATGAATGGATTGGAATTATGGGGGTAAAAATTCACACAGGAATCCCGATATTTTTTTGAAAACAAAAGATACTTTTCTTTTTCTTGTTGGGAAGAAGCATTGTCGGCCATTTGTCCATAGATTACTCTACTAACACCATAAAAAGAACCTTTTAAGTTGGGAGTAGATGTAATAGTAATGGCATTCAGTACATCGATTCCTTCTTTGTACATGCCTAATGTTCCCATAATGGAAACGAGGTTAAATTTAGCCTGATTTAATTTTTCAAGCTCATTCAGATTTTCCGCTATTTGAAAATTCTTTCGGGCATAAACCAAAGCAGAATCGGATTGATACGATTGGTAGTCATTATATAGTTTTTGCGTAATCTTATATTTTTGCTCAGGATCAATGCTGTGTTTTAATAGTGCCTTAAGTTGGGTAATTCCTTGTTCTTTCTTTTGTGTATAATAGGAATTGTTTTCAATAGTTTTGTCTATTTCAAGCAATAGATTATTTGAATTATTTTGAGCAAATAAAGGAAATGATAGAAGTGAAATAATAAGAAACAGTGAAAAGCGATTCATTAAAGTTAGATTTGTTTCCTGTAAAAATAATTAAAAATTTAAATGATAAAACCGTCTTGAATCTTTAAAAGATTTAAGACGGTTTTATATTTTGATGCACTAAAAGTTATTCTATTTCAGAAACTCTTAAAGTGTTTACCATTCCTTTTTCCGAAATTGGCATAGCAGCTAAGTTGATTAAGAAATCACCTTTTTTTACAAATCCTTTTTCTTTTACAATGTTATTTACATCTGTAACAGTATCATCTGTACTAACTGATTTTTCGTAATAGAATGATTTTACTCCCCATAATAAATTAAGTTGAGTTAAAATTCTTTTATTGGAAGTAAAAACCAAAACATGCGCAGAAGGTCTCCAAGCCGAAATTTGGAAAGCAGTATAACCACTATTGGTTAATGTACAAATAGCTTTTGCTTTGATTGCATTAGCCATAATAGCTGCATGTTGACAAATTGTTTTAGTTATAAAACGGTTTGTTCTTACTTGTGGAGAGTTTTGAGGAACTTGGATAAGTGGAGAATCTTCAACAGCTTCAATGATTTGAGTCATTTTTTGAATTACTTGTACAGGATAATTTCCAGTAGCCGTTTCTCCAGAAAGCATTACTGCATCTGCACCATCCATTACAGAGTTGGCAACGTCATTAACTTCAGCACGAGTTGGAGTCAAACTAGTAATCATAGTTTCCATCATTTGAGTCGCAACAATAACTGGAATTCTAGCTGTTTTAGCTCTGCGAATTAATTCTTTTTGTACCAATGGCACTTCATGAGCAGGAAGTTCAACTCCCAAATCTCCTCTGGCTACCATTAAAGCATCACAATAAGCAACAATTCTATCCATGTTTTCTAATGCTTCTGGCATTTCGATTTTGGCTATAATTGGAATTTTATGTTCAGAATGCTTAGCAATTAATTCTTGTAAATCTTGTAAGTCTCTTGGTGTTTTTACAAATGAAAGAGCGATCCAGTCTAATTTTTGCTCAATTGCAAAAATAGCATCTGCAACGTCTTTCTCTGTCATTGCAGGTAATGAAATCTTGGTGTTTGGTAAATTTACCCCTTTCTTTGATTTCAATTCACCACCTTGAATAACACGCGCTATAACTTCTGTTTTTTTATCAGTTTCAACGATTTCAAAAATTAATTTTCCGTCATCAAGTAATATTCTTTCTCCAGGATTTACATCATTAGGAAAGTTTTGGTACTTCATGAAGACTTTTTTGGCGGTTCCTAATATATCTTCAGCAGTTGTAAAAGTGATTAGATCACCATCATTTACAACAACTCCGTCTTCCATTACTCCAACACGTAGTTTAGGTCCTTGTAAATCTCCTAGAATCCCAGTAGTATATCCAAATTCTTCGTTTATACCGCGGATAATGCTTATCTTATTTTTTACGTCTTCGTAATCAGCATGGGAAAAATTTACTCTAAATACATTTACACCTGCTTCAATCATGTCTTTTATGATTTCTCGTGTGCTACATGCAGGCCCAAGTGTGGCTACAATTTTGGTCTTTTTGTTAGTATGCATTTGTATTAAAAAATTAAATTGTTTTTAGATTTTATTTTATTTGTGTCAACAATATACATCGTTGCTATATTGTCTATTGTATTCAATTCATTCTGTATTTTCAAAAGATTCAAATTTTCGTCGCTATTTTCTATTTTCAAAAAGTAATCTACTTTTTTAAATTCAGGAAGCATATACACTTTTGTAGCAACTTCTAAATTTATGTTCGAAAATAAACTCTGGTTTTCTTCTTTTTTTTGTTGAATGACTTCGTTTTTATTTTGTATCAAATCCCAAGAAATCTCTTTTTTCTTTTCATAATAATGAAATCTAGAAAAATGAGCTTCTCCTTCTTTAACTGTAATTTGAATTTCTTTTATAGATTTATTCAGATTAACATGAAGTTTTTGATTGATAAAATAAGCCAATCTGTAATCTTCTAATGAAGTATGAATAGCAATAAGACTATAATCTATTTCGTCAAATTCGCCAAAATCCAGTTTATGAATTGCCATTTCATTAAAAAATAAGATGTAAATATAGTATTTCTATCGTAGCAAAAGGTTGCTTAGCGGATATGATTTTGATATTTTATTAACGAAAACGATGTAGTATTGGTAATAGAATAGTTATTTTCTGTCAATTTTCTCTTGAAATGCAAAGTAGGCGCGTTGAGATGCTTTTTCTTCTGCTTTCTTTTTGGAAGTAGCTCTGGCTTTTGCAATTACTTTGTCATCAATACTAAGTTTTACGCCAAATAAACGTTGGCCATCAATAGCATTGTCTTCAAATATGTCATAGTGAAACTGTTTTTTCTCTTTTTGACACCATTCGATAACAAGGCTTTTGTAACTGATTACTTTTCCTTCTAGTCGTGCAATGTCAACATAAGGGATGATTACTCTTTTTTGGATGAATTTTTCGCAATATTCATAACCTTTGTCTAAGTAAATGGCTCCAATCAAAGATTCGAATATATTACCATGTATGTTTTCGCCAAAATGATGAACTGGTACTTTGCTTTCAACAAATTGGATCAAATTTAAATCTTTACCTAATTCATTTAAATGTTCTCTGCTGACTATTTTAGAGCGCATTTTTGTTAAATAACCTTCGTCTCCAAGTGGAGCTTCTTTAAATAAATAAGCAGCAATTACGGAACTTAGCATTGCATCTCCTAAAAATTCAAGTCTTTCGTAATTGATTGGGCTTCCCTTTGGATCGATACGATTAGATGAGCGATGTGTAAATGCTTTTTTGTAACAGTCTAGCGTTACAGGATCGAAACCCAGAATAGGTTGAATAGCATCAAAAAAAATCCCGTCTTCTAGAGAACGGGATTTAGAAAATATTTT
>DATEOV010000008.1:0-3396 GCA_035273645.1 Flavobacterium sp.
CGAAATCGCAAACATCAAATAGGTAATTTTTCCATATTGAAAAGGAAATTTCATTAAAAAGTTAATTCAAAGTTTACAAATTTAAAATATTAATTTGAGAGTAAAACAATCCTTGTTCGGACCTTGCACAGAGCGTCTTAACCAAACTGTTTAATGCTTATATTTGCAATTGTTGTATAGAGGTTGATATGGGGATATCTGCTGAACCATCTAACAAACCGTCTTCTGATAATACATGCCACCTCTGCGGGATCACGTTTACTAACAAGGATGAGAAAGAAGAACACATGAAACTTGAGCATTCAGAACATAAACAGCCTAGTGGAGTTTCTTAAGCATCATCTTTATGTTTTAATCTTTGAAATAAATTATATTTTTCCTTTATTGAAAAGTCTATATCAAATAAAAAAAAAACTCGAATAAAATGGAAGAATGAGAGTCAATATTAGACCCTTGAGAAGCCAATCCATTCGATCAGATTACAAAAAAATTTATTTTGACTATGAAGGTCACTAAAACATTCATTGTTATCAATCCACTTTTGCAGATACAAAATAACATCGCTTGATAATGGATTTTATCTTAAAACGACAAAAATGTTATAACAATTCAAATATTTTATAAGTTTTCATCTTAATTTACTAAGAACGCAATAGCATAATTCCATTTAGTCCAAATGATATTTACTCTAGCGATAAAAATCAAATTAGATTAATATTTAAAACATCATGGCCTCCAGGTGAATTTTTTTGACTGCCTATAAAATTCATAGGCATTGTAAAAGGTGACATTTTCGATATCATTAATCTTGCAACCATTTTTTCTCATTTCTCTAGCTGCAAGTGGAACACTTAGAGGATCAGAAACTCCCCAATCTGCTGCACTATTGACCATAACTTTTTCACTACCAAATTTTTCAACAATGTCAATTATTTGTTTAGGTGATAGTTTAGTAACAGGGTAAACTGAAAGGCCCGCCCATGCTCCCCAGTCAAGAGTCTTTTTTATAGTTTCTTCGTTATTATGATCGATTAATATTTTATTAAAATCATAGTCATCTTTTTGAAAAATTTTTTCCATTTTATTCATCCCTTCCTTCTTGTTAATGTGAGGTAAATGGATCATCGCTAACAAATTCTTATTTTTACAAATTTCTAGTTGCTTAACAAAAATTTCTTCCTCTCTTTCATTAATCAGATTGTATCCTATTTCCCCTAGAGCTACAACACGATCTCTATTTAGAAAATCCATTTTCATCATCATCTCAAAAGCATCAAGTGCAAGTGGCCTTTCGGTTGCTTCTTTTGGGTTTACTGAGATACATGTAAAATGCTCTATCCCAAACGGCTTAGCTCTTTGAGTTTCAAAAGTTATCATATGCTCCCAATAATCTACAAATGTACCAACACTTGTCCTAGGCCCCCCAAGCCAGAATGATGGTTGGACTATTACTTCAATGCCAGCAATTGACATTTTTTCATAATCATCTGTAGTTCTAGAATACATATGAATATGAGGATCAAAATACCTAGTCATGATAATATTATCATAAATTAAATATATATAATAACTGAAGTTAGAATACAAATCCGAAGATTTCATGAATGCGGCATTTTTCCATGGACCTAATGACATCAAACTAGAAAAGCTTGATATTAAAAGGGAGCCTAACGGTCAGTTTAAGCTTCTAAAGGTTTTGTCTTGTTCTGTGTGTAGTTACGATGTACGAACTTTTAGGACTGGAAGTTTCAAAGTCAAACCCCCAGTAATTTTGGGCCATGAAATATGTGCTGAGGTAGTAAACAATTATGATGGTCCAAAGTATAGCATAAAATCAGGGACTAGAGTTACAATTTACCCAATAATCCCTTGCTTAAATTGTTGGTATTGTGATAGTAATAATTTCAATCTCTGTATGAGTCTTAGTGAGATTGGTTCTACTCTCAACGGTGGCTTTGCAGAATATATCTTGATCCCTTCAAAAGTTTTTGAAATAGGGGGGATTGTACCGGTACCTGATAGTGTAAGCAATGAGGAGGCATCTCTAATCGAGCCTCTAGCATGCTGTATTAATGGTATAAATCAAATAAAACCAATGAATTTTGACTCTATAATAATCATAGGAGACGGACCGATTGGCTTAATGCAATTGATGTTGTTGAAAAGATTTAGTCCTCAAATAGATGTGACGGTCATTGGTAAAATTACGCATAGACTGGAAACTGCAAAAAGATTAGGTGCAAATAGGGTTATTACTTTTCATGAACATGATCAGCTCGATTCGTACAAAAAGTTAAGAGAAATAGATGGATCAATTAGTCCTAATCTAATTTTTGTATCAAATAACAATCCGTCCTCATTAACTCTGGCATTTTATCTAGCTAACAAAAATGGAAAAGTAATAATTTTTTCTGGTATTAAAAACATAAAGGAACATTCATTTGGTAAGCCATTCAATATTGATCCAAATCTTATCCACTACAGTCAAATTTCTGTTTATGGTAGCTTTAGCTCCAATCCTGATAACCTCAGGGAGGCAATGAAATTAGTTTATGAAGGTGAAATTAACCTAAAAAATTTGATAACAGATACCTTTTCTCTCGATAGTATTGGTCATGCCTTAAAAACGGCAGAATCTTTTAAAGGACTAAAATCGGTAATAAACAGATTTGATTTTTAACAAGGTTTATTCTTTTATTTTACAAAATTTAAGGAATGTAAGGGCGCTGTTAACTTAGGCGTTCAAGACCTTCATCTTATGTATTTTACAAATAGATTCAACCAGTTTTTGACATGATTTAGTTTACACTTTTTACTCCAGGGAAAGTAATCGTCAAATATATATTAAACTTACTCACAGATCACGGTCATTCTAGGTGAATAATTACCCAAGATCGAATAAAAATTCAATTTTGAATAAGATTTATGGCACGGATTAAAAGAAACTAATAATTATCTTTTTCCTTTAGATCTTATCCCATAATACCTTCTTACATGGGGTCTGTACATATAGTAAATGATGATAGCGTTATAGAGTACTCCAAATATGGATATAAACTGTCCATTTACAACATTTAGTAAGTATCCTGCAGCTCCAAATCCTGAAAGTACCAGCAAAAGTTTCCATGACCAGTTCTTCCCCAAATACAATCCATATGCAGTAAGCAATGATGTGACTCCTAAAATTAACAAAAATGTTGGTCCCATAAGGTAAATTCCACCTAATGGTAGTAACAGATTAAATGCATAAACGGACATTATTACAAGAAGTACACCACTAATTATGGTAAGTATAGTGATTATCAAAATTCCTCTAGGAAGCTTTTTCTTTACTTTTTCCACTTTTTAAACTAAAAGTTGTGGGAATATAACTTTTTAATAAATGACTTAAAATCT
>DATEOV010000009.1:0-7024 GCA_035273645.1 Flavobacterium sp.
GTTCCGAAAAGTAAAATATTTTTGTTTCCAATGTCTGGAACGTTCTTTATAATATACTGAACCGACGCAAAAGATACCGAAGTGGCACCAGAACTGATTTCGGTTTCGTTTTTGATTTTTTTGCTGGATTGAATCACGGCATTCACCAATCGTTCCATAAAGGCATTGGCCAATCCCATTGCTTTGGCTTCGGCAAAACCATTACGAATCTGGCTAATGATTTCAAAATCGCCTAGAATTTGGCTGTCCAAACCGGTTCCAACGCGGAATAAATGCGAAATGGCTTCTTGGTTTTTGAAAACATAAGCCACTTTTTGAAAATCCTCAACGGTACCGTTGCTATTCTCACAAAGTAATTTTATTAATTGAAAAGGGTGTTCGGCATAGCCGTAAATTTCAGTTCTATTGCAGGTTGAAGTCACAAATAAACTTTTGATGCCTTCCGTTTTGGCTTGTTCCAATAAACGAGTTTTAGCTAAAGTGTCTAAACTAAATTTACCTCTTATTTCGGCATCGGCTTTTTTATAGCTAAGACCAATCGAATAAAAATAGTGATGCTTTGAACCGTTATGATTTTCCATATATTCCCTTTCACATATAAGTCTACAAAATTATTACTAACATCTCTATAAAAGTAACGCTAAAAGTTCTATTTGTGTCGCTGTATGCTTTTTTAGATTTAATTCGTTGTTTTCTAATAAAAACTGTTATTTTTGCAGCATTATCAAGGGTCGGATTTCGACTTGTTTAGAGTGATTCTAAATAAAAGCTTTCGAAAAAAGTCATTTTTTTATTTAAAAAATATCGCTATGGGTTCACAAGAAATTATAATTATCGAAGATGATTTCACTCTGATTCGTTTTCAAAATGATAGTTTAGAAACTTTTCATGCCAAACACGAAGTGAGTAATGGCCTGATTCAATTTCATTTTGGGTTAAAAGGAAAAGCCAAATTCAACTTTAACCAAGGGAGTTATATATTGGATTTGAATGAGGAGAAATCTTACTTGTTCTATAATCCTCAAAAGGAATTACCGCTCAATTTGGAATTGGCACCTAATACTTGGGTAATATCCATTTTAATTTCGATTCAAAAATTTCATGGCTTATTTTCTAATGATGCTGGACATATTCCGTTTTTGAGTGAAGAGAATAAAGACAAAAAATATTATAAAGAAGGCGACATAAGTCCTTCAATGGCAATTGTTTTGAGTCAATTGTTTCATTATAATTTAAACCCTTCGATCAAAAATTTATATTACAAAGGCAAAGGATACGAGCTGTTAAGTTTGTATTTCAACCGTTCTGAAGACCCAAATGCGGAACAATGCCCGTTTTTGATCGATGAAGAAAACGTGTACAAAATTAAAAAAGCCAAAGAAATCATCATAGCCAATATGGCTGAACCACCAGGTTTACAAGAATTGGCAGATGAAATTGGGTTGACCTTAAAGAAACTCAAAATGGGTTTTAAGCAAATTTACGGCGACACTGTTTATGGCTATCTTTTTGACTACAAAATGGATTATGCGCGTCAATTGCTGGACAGCGGTTCTTATAATGTAAACGAAGTGGGATTGAAAATCGGTTACAGCACCGGAAGCCATTTTATAGCAGCCTTCAAAAAGAAATTTGCCACTACCCCAAAGAAATATTTGATGTCGATTAATTCGAATCTTTAGATAACATCAGATTTCTATATTCAGCGATAAATAAAAAATAATTAAGTATAATTCATCCAAAAGTACGTTTAGCTACTTTTGAAACATCAAAAAAACAACAAATGAAAGGCGTATTATTAATCAATTTAGGTTCTCCAGAAAGTCCAACCCCAAAAGATGTAAAACCCTATTTAGATGAATTTCTAATGGACAAATACGTGATTGATGTTCCGTATTTGTTAAGAGCATTCCTGGTTCGTGGGATAATCCTAAGAAACAGACCTGAAAAAGCATCTGCCGCTTACGCAAAAGTATGGACGGATGAAGGTTCGCCTCTAGTGGTAATTTCCAAAAGAATGCACGAAAAAGTGAAACCGTTGGCCAATGTTCCTGTTGCGCTTGCAATGCGTTACGGAAATCCTTCCTTGATGGCAGGTCTTCAGGAATTGCAGGACAAAGGCGTTACAGAGGTATTACTTTTTCCTTTGTATCCACACCACGCGATGTCGTCCACGGTTACTGTTCTCGAAAAAGCAGAAGAAGTTAGAAAAAAGCATTTCCCTAATATGAAATTCTCTTCTGTCCCAGCATTTTATAACAAGCCTGATTACATCAAAAACCTATCCGATTCTATTCAAAAACACTTGAACGGATTTGATTACGACCATCTTTTATTCTCTTATCACGGACTTCCAGAGCGTCATATTCGCAAAACCGATGTAACCAAATCACATTGTAAAATTGACGGTTCTTGTTGTAATACACCATCTCCAGCACATGAGTTTTGTTACCGTCACCAATGCTATGAAACCACAAAATTGGTGGTAAAATCACTTGGAATTCCCGAAGGCAAATACAGCCAAACTTTTCAATCGCGCTTGGCGGGGGATAAATGGTTGGAACCCTACACGGATGTCGAAGTAAATAAACTTCCTGAGAAAGGAATTAAAAATTTAGCCATTGTAACTCCTGCTTTTGTTGCAGATTGTTTGGAAACCCTGGAAGAAATCGCAATGGAAGCCAATCACCAATTCAAAGAACACGGAGGCGAAAATTTCTTGGCTGTTCCCTGCTTAAATGATGATGACGAATGGTGTGCTACAGTAAGCAAATGGATTAATGACTGGGCTAAATAATATTTATGGAACTTTACAACTACCTTAAATCCCTGCATCTCATTTTTGTAATCACTTGGTTCGCAGGTTTATTCTACATCGTGCGATTATTTGTTTACCAAATAGAAGCTGCCGATAAACCTTCGCCCGAAAAGGAAATTCTACAAAAACAATATAAAATTATGGCATACCGATTGTGGTATATCATTACTTGGCCATCGGCCGTATTGGCTAGTATTTTTGCATTTTGGATGCTGTTTTTTACTGATTTAGGAAGTGCTTGGTTGCAAATGCCTTGGATGCACGTAAAACTTGGCTTCGTTTTTGTGCTATATTTATATCATTTAAAATGTCAGCAAATTTTCAGTCAATTGCAAAGAGATGAAGTAAAATACACTACCAATTTCATGCGTTTGTGGAATGAGATTGCCACCATAATTTTATTCGCGGTTGTGTTTTTGGTTGTATTAAAAAATGCAGTGAATTGGATTTATGGAGTAATCGGTATTTTCCTGTTTTCGATTACTATTATGCTTGGTTTTAAATTTTATAAAAGAATTAGGGAGCGAAATAAATCGTAATTATGCTTAGAAATTTTAAGATTCCTATAATTTCATTACGTGTTAGAATCTTTCTTTCAATGGTTGTATTAATCATTGCAACTTCCCTTTTGCTCATAACCATTTCCATCTTTCAATACAAAACTGTCGCCAAGGAATACAATCAAAAGCGAATTGAAGGCATGGAATTTTACGTAAAAAAGCATATCAATTATATGCTTTCCAATACTACATATCCGCTGACAGATGACAATATAAAATTAATCTTCAAAGATAAAATTCACGAAATATCCGATATTCAAAATGCTGAAATACAGATCTATTCATTGGATGGAAAATTACTGAAATCCTCCAAAGAATCATTTTCGGTAGCAACACAATCGCCAATAATATCAAAATTCATCGTGCGCTTGGTTAATGCCTCTATTGACAAAAGATTTGTAGAAGTCAAAACCATCAATGGTATAAAATATCGCTCCTCTTATAGCCTCATAAAAAATAAAAAATTCAAACCCATTGGTATCCTAAAATTACCAAACGTTCCCGATGATGGCTATTATGAAAAAAAATTAAACAATTTCTTGGTTAGCTTAACACAGGTATATGCTCTTATGATTGCCTTGGCTTTTGGATTGGCTTATTTGCTTTCTTCCTTTATCACCAAACCCATATATGATTTTGCAGAAAAATTAAGGGACACCAGTTTGAACCAAAAGAATGAAAAAATACCTTTTTCTGCCAAAATTAAGGAGATTAATATGCTGTTGCATGCATACAACAGAATGATTGAAGAACTCGAAAGAAACGCCATAAAACTGGCCCAAAACGAACGGGATCTTGCTTGGAGGGAAATGGCCAAACAGGTGGCTCACGAAATCAAAAATCCGCTAACGCCGATGCGGCTTACTATTCAGAGTTTTCAGCGAAAGTTTCACCCTGAAGATCCAAATATCAAACAGAAATTAAACGATTTCTCGGAATCCTTAATTCAGCAAATAGATACGATGAGTGCTGTTGCATCTGCCTTCTCTGATTTTGCTTCCATGCCTGCCCAGCTAAACGAAATCCTGAATGTAGTCGAAGTGGTAGAACTCACCTTGGATATTTTTCATGAAGATTATATTGTTTTTGAATGTTCCGAAAAAGAGATTATTTCCAAAATTGACCGTACGCAGCTCATTCGGGTAATTACCAATCTGGTTAAAAATGCCATGCAGGCTATTCCTGAAGACCAAGAAACCAAAATGATATTGGTTACCATAGAAAGAATAAAAAAAGAAGTCATTATTTCGATAAAAGACAATGGAACAGGAATAAGTCCTGAACATATCGACAACATCTTTGAACCCAAATTCACTACCAAAAACAGCGGAATGGGTTTAGGTCTTGGAATTATAAAAAACATCATCGAAAACTACAACGGAACAATTACCTTTGAATCTAAATTTGGAAGAGGTACCATATTTACCGTTACCCTACCAATCATTAACTCATAACTATAACACAATGAACTACGACAATCTTTTAATTACACTGGAAAACAACATTGCAACCGTTGTTATCAACAGACCAACCAAACTAAATGCTTTGAATATTGAAACAATCAATGACTTGCACAAAGCCATAAAAGTATTGGGTAAAAACAAAGAAATTCAAGTTATCATACTTACAGGTAGTGGCGAAAAAGCATTTGTTGCCGGTGCAGACATTTCAGAATTTGCCCATTTCACCATTGAAGAAGGAACACAATTGGCTTTCCAGGGGCAAGAATTGCTTTTTAATTTTATTGAAAACCTAAAAACTCCAGTTATAGCAGCCGTTAATGGATTTGCATTGGGAGGCGGATTGGAATTGGCCATGGCCTGTCATTTTAGAGTAGCTTCAGACAATGCCAAAATGGGACTTCCAGAAGTTTCGCTAGGAGTAATTCCAGGATATGGAGGAACGCAGCGTTTACCACAATTGGTTGGTAAAGGTCGAGCAATGGAAATGATTATGACCGCTGGAATGATTACTGCCGATGAAGCCAAACAATACGGATTGGTAAATCACGTAGTTCCACAAGCCGAGTTAATCGAATTTTGTACTGGAATTGCACAAAAAATCATAAAAAATTCACCTTTTGCCATTGGTAGAGCCATAAAATCAATCAATGCAAATTATACCGAAGGAAAGAACGGTTATGAGACCGAAATCAAAAACTTTGGAAAGTGTTTTGGAACTGACGATTTCAACGAAGGAACCAAAGCGTTTTTGGAGAAAAGAAAAGCTGTTTTTACTGGAAAATAGTTATTTAATGCATTCTTCTTTTTTATTGATTTTAAAATTATCATTGAAATTGAAATTTGCTATTTTAAAGCCCCAATACGAGTTGCGTGAGGGATTACTTCACTATACACTTATTTTCATATGAGTTCAGTGAACTACGTTTGAAGCTAGCTACCGAAGTAGCGCGGATAGCCCGACCCCATTGAGTAAAGGAGGCGAATAACCGCTCCGATAAGTAGCCTCCTTTACTCAACGGGGGCACGCCCAAATGATAAAAAAACAACTTTTGCTACTTCGAAAAAAAGAAGTATTTTTACGAAAATTATATAAAAACGATCCCTTATTTTGAAGAAAATAAGGGAAAACCGAATAAACAAAAGAAATAGAGATGAAAGAAAAAAGCAGTTCAGAGAAAGAAGCTAAGTTGAAAGCGTTACAGCTTACACTTGACAAATTAGACAAAACCTACGGAAAAGGAACTGTAATGAAAATGGGCGACAAAGCCATAGAGGAAGTGGAAACTATTTCATCTGGGTCTTTGGGAGTTGATTTGGCTTTGGGAGTTGGTGGTTATCCAAAAGGAAGAATTATAGAGATTTACGGACCAGAATCTTCTGGTAAAACAACTTTGACACTTCATGCAATTGCAGAAGCTCAAAAAGCGGGAGGAATTGCTGCTTTTATTGATGCAGAGCATGCTTTTGATAGAAATTATGCTGAGAAATTAGGAGTTGATATCGAAAACCTAATCATTTCGCAACCGGATAACGGGGAACAAGCACTTGAAATTGCCGAAAACTTAATTCGTTCAGGAGCGATTGACATCGTGGTTATTGACTCGGTTGCTGCATTGACACCAAAAAGTGAAATTGAAGGTGAAATGGGAGATTCCAAAATGGGTCTTCATGCACGTTTGATGTCTCAAGCATTGAGAAAATTGACAGGAACGATCAGCAAAACGAATTGTACTGTGTTTTTCATCAACCAGTTGAGAGAGAAAATTGGTGTAATGTTTGGAAATCCAGAAACTACTACCGGTGGTAATGCCTTGAAGTTTTACGCTTCGGTACGTTTGGATATCCGTCGTTCTACACAAATTAAAGATGGTGAAAACGTTTTGGGTAACAGAACTAAAGTAAAAGTCGTTAAAAACAAAGTGGCACCACCATTTAAAACAGCTGAATTTGACATCATGTACGGAGAGGGAATCTCGAAAACAGGTGAAATACTGGATCTTGCAGTAGAATTTGAAATTATCAAAAAAGCAGGATCTTGGTTCAGTTATGGTGATACCAAACTAGGTCAAGGCCGTGATGCCGTTAAATCATTGATTAAAGACAATCCGGAATTGGCAGATGAACTTGAAGTGAAAATTAAAAGCCACATCAAGGAATTAGCCGAAGCATAAAAAAACAGAAAA
>DATEOV010000010.1:0-2130 GCA_035273645.1 Flavobacterium sp.
TGAAGGACTTTCAGCGTCTTCAAACATGGTCATTGGTCGATTTCCTTTTGGTAAACTTGTTGCGTCAAGGCTTAATAAATAATTAGGCTCGTAATTTGTGATTTGGGTTTCGTTTTCACAACTTGTAAGAATGATAAAATTAGCAAGTAGTAGGTTAAGGAAGATCCATCTTCTAATGTTTGGGTTCATTTAGGTTAAGATTAGGGTTATAGTATTTTTATATTTGGGGAGTGTAAATGTCTTTACTTAATTTTTAAATAAAAAATATTCTTTGTCTTTATTTAGCTGTTAATGTAAAAGATGATAAATAATTTACATTTTTTGTTTTATGGCTTTAATTAAAAAACCTTTGTAACTTTGCATTTCAAAGAGATAAAATGAATAAAACCATCCAACTTCAAGATTTAGGAAACAAAGATTACCAAGAAACTTGGGCATTCCAAGAAGAATTGTTCAAGGGAATTGTGGATTTGAAGATTCAAAATAGGAGAGAAGAAACTACTGTTCCAACACCCAATTATTTTCTGTTTGTAGAACATCCTCACGTTTATACTTTAGGGAAAAGCGGTGATTTCAGTAATTTACTTTTATCAGAAAAACAATTGGAAGCAAAAGGTGCCACTTTTTATAAAATCAATCGTGGAGGCGATATTACGTATCACGGACCTGGACAAATTGTAGGTTACCCTATTCTGGATTTGGAAAATTTCTTTTCGGATATTCATAAATACTTGCGTTTTTTGGAGGAAGCCATTATTCTGACTTTACAGGAGTATGGTTTGGAATGTGGCCGAAGTGATGGAGAAACTGGAGTTTGGCTAGGAGTAGGAACACCATTCGCTCGAAAAATTTGTGCTTTGGGAGTTCGTGCTTCGCGTTGGGTAACTATGCATGGTTTTGCTTTAAATGTAAATGCTGACTTGGGGTATTTTGATAACATCATTCCGTGTGGAATCCGTGGCAAAGCAGTTACTTCGCTTCAAGTAGAACTTGGTGTTGAAAAAGTAGATGAACAAGAAGTGAAAGAAAAAATCTTAAAACATTTCTCTGATTTGTTTGAATGTACGATTGTTCGAAATATTTAACAATCTAAAAATCCAATTTCAACTGTTCTGGTAATAATCTAAAACTCATTCTGTGGTATTTTGTGGTGCCGTATTTTCGGATGGCATCGCGGTGTTCTTGAGTGGGATAGCCTTTGTTTTTTTTCCAATTGTACATTGGAAATTCTTCATGAATTTTATCCATGTATTCATCCCTATATGTCTTTGCCAAAACGGAGGCAGCGGCAATACTTAAATATTTAGCATCTCCTTTTATGATACTTTGATTCGGGATTGATTTCAATAATTCTATTTCAGTTTTAGAGAATTGTTTTCCAAAAGTATTTTTCAAACCCAATTTGGCATTTAGCGATCGGTTACCATCAACAATAATAAATTCGGGAGTTTGAGTTAATTTCAAGACACATTCCTGCATTCCTTTCATGGAAGCGTTTAGGATATTTATTTCGTCAATTTCATTTGGATGCAAATGAGTTACTGCAAATGTAATGGCTTCCTGTTCGATAATAGGTCTGAGTTTTTCTCTCGCTTTTTCGGATAATTGCTTGCTGTCGTTTAGGATTGTATTTTTAAAATGAATTGGCAGAATTACGGCTGCGGCTGTAACGGGCCCGGCAAGACAACCGCGTCCGGCTTCATCGGTGCCGGTTTCGAGTAGGAAAGTAGAGAAATTATTTTGAAGCATAGAGGAATCTTTTCGTTTGGCAAATATTGTGATTTTTTCTTGATTTTCTTTTTTGTGAAGCAAATTGATTTCGAGAAAATAAAAGATAAAGTGATTGTATTATGCTGTTGTGCACAGTTTACATTTTAATCATTAATATTCCCCAAATAGCATTAAATCCAAGTAATAATTCATTTAAGGTAATTAGATGCTTGATCTTTGCTTTAGTTATTTTGATAATATTAATATTTTGTGAGAATAAATGTGCTTCTACTGCTTTACTTTATATCCTAAAATAGTTTTAATTAGCAACTGATAAACATCATATTTTGGATTGATTTTCTGGTTTAAATTTACATGTAATTTAAAATTAGGGTGTTATGAGACAGCAAGTTCCCGTGT
>DATEOV010000011.1:0-2006 GCA_035273645.1 Flavobacterium sp.
CCATCGGTAATTATTCCAACTACTTTGTTGTTTTCTACAACTGCCGTTACTCCTAAACGCTTTTCTGAAATTTCGAAAATTGCTTTTTTTACAGGAGTATCTGGGCTTACTTCAGGCTTTAAGGTATGTTCCAGCATATCTTTCACGCGAAGCAGTAATTTTTTACCTAAAGCACCGCCTGGATGATACACAGCAAAATCTTCTGCTTTGAAATCTCTCATTTCCATTAAGCAAACAACCATGGCGTCTCCCATAACTAATTGTGCGGTTGTACTATTTGTAGGAGCTAGATTCAATGGGCATGCTTCTTTATCAACGGTCGTATTTAAAACGTAATGAGAACCTTTGGCTAAAAAGGAAGTCATATTTCCAGTCATACCAATTAGTTTGTTTCCAAAACGAGTCAAAAGAGGGACTAATGCTTTGATTTCTGGACTATTGCCACTTTTGGAAATACAAATAACAACATCGTCTTTTTGCAGCATTCCCAAATCTCCGTGTATTGCTTCAGAAGCGTGTAAAAACAATGAAGGAGTACCGGTTGAATTGAACGATGCTACCATTTTTTGAGCGATAATAGCACTCTTGCCAATTCCGGTAACTACTAGTCTTCCTTTGGAGTTGTAGATGCATTGTACCGCTTCCGCAAAAGTATCGTCGATGAAATCAATTAATTTAGCTATAGATAGGCTTTCGGACTCAATAGTTTTTTTGGCATTGGCCAATATGTTTTCTTTTGTAATCAAAACAGATAGTTTAAAATTTGTGAGTGTAAAAGAAAGTTGTATCTTTATGTGCCGCAAATTTATATAAAATACCACATATTAAAGAATGAATTCAAACGAAATTGACATAGACAAAGAATTAAAGAAGTATTTTGGCTTTAGCAAGTTCAAAGGCTTGCAGGAAAATGTTATAAAAAGTTTGCTTAATAAGCAGAATACATTTGTGATTATGCCAACAGGCGGAGGGAAATCTCTCTGTTACCAATTACCCGCTTTAGTTCAAGAAGGAACTGCAATTGTTGTATCTCCTTTAATAGCATTAATGAAAAATCAAGTAGATGCTATTCGAAGCCTTTCTTCCGAAAATGGGATTGCCCATGTTCTAAATTCCTCACTTACCAAGACCGAAATTGCACAAGTTAAATCCGATATTACAGCGGGTATAACAAAGCTGTTGTATGTAGCTCCAGAATCCTTGACTAAAGAGGAGTATGTAGCTTTTCTTCAAACAGTGCCTATTTCATTTGTAGCAATTGATGAAGCGCATTGCATTTCAGAATGGGGTCATGATTTTAGACCAGAATACCGCAATTTAAAAAATATCATTAAGCAATTAGGCGAAGTTCCTATCATCGGCCTTACTGCAACTGCAACTCCAAAAGTACAAGAAGATATCTTGAAAAACTTGGAAATGGCTAATGCAACAACTTTTAAAGCTTCATTTAATAGAGCCAATTTATTTTATGAAGTTCGTACCAAAACTAAAAACATTGAATCGGATATCATTCGGTTTATAAAACAGCATAAAGGAAAATCAGGTATTATTTACTGTTTAAGCCGTAAAAAAGTAGAATCAATCGCCGAAGTGTTACAGGTAAACGGAATAAGCGCCGTTCCTTATCATGCAGGCCTTGATGCAAAAACAAGAGCAAAACATCAAGATATGTTTTTGATGGAAGATGTAGAGGTTGTTGTTGCTACAATTGCTTTTGGTATGGGAATCGATAAGCCCGATGTTCGTTTTGTAATTCACCATGATATTCCAAAATCATTAGAAAGTTATTATCAAGAAACTGGAAGAGCTGGACGAGATGGAGGCGAGGGACACTGCCTAGCTTACTACTCTTATAAAGATGTAGAAAAGTTAGAAAAGTTTCTGTCTGGAAAACCGGTTGCTGAGCAAGAAATAGGTTTTGCCTTATTGCAGGAAGTTGTGGCTTATGCCGAAACATCAATGTCCAGAAGAAAATTTTTGCTTCATTATTTTGGTGAAGAATTTGA
>DATEOV010000012.1:0-5486 GCA_035273645.1 Flavobacterium sp.
GAAAGAAAACCCGAATTAGTAAAAAAAACGATAGTTCCAGATTTTCCGTTAGGAGCGCATACTGCATCACTTGGACTTGCCTTTTACACAGGAAATTCTTTTCCTGAAAAATATAGAAATGGTGCCTTTATAGCACAGCACGGTTCATGGAATCGAAAAAAAATATCTGGCTATCAAATGATATTCGTTCCTTTTAAAGACGGAAAACCATCAGGCAAATCAGAAGAATTCCTTACTGGCTTCATCGTAGATCCTGAAAAAGATATCGTTCATGGAAGACCTGTTGGTGTAATAGTGACTCCAGAGGGAGATTTATTACTTACAGACGACAAAACCAATACTATTTGGAGAATAACTGTCACAAAATAAAAAACTATAAAACAAAAAACCCGTTTCTTTCGAAACGGGTTTTGCAATAATATTTAATTCTTATGATTATGCTTCGAATGGAAGTATAGAAACATAAGATTTATTATCTCTTTTCTTTTGGAACTGAACAACTCCATCTACTCTTGCGTGTAGGGTGTGATCTTTACTGATGTAAACGTTTTCACCTGGATTGTGTTTTGAACCTCTTTGTCTTACGATGATGTTCCCTGCGATAGCAGCTTGTCCACCAAAAATCTTAACGCCTAAACGTTTTGATTCTGATTCTCTACCATTCTTGGAACTACCGACACCTTTCTTGTGAGCCATGACGTATTAGTTTATTTTGTTATTATTCTTGTGTATCTTCTTTTTTAGCTTTAGGAGCTTTTTTTACTTTAGGAGCAACTTCTGCTGCTTCTTCTGTAGTTGCTTCAACTGCTACTTTTTTAGAAGCTGCTTTTTTAGGAGCTCCTCCAACAGTAATACCTTCAATTACAATTTGAGAAAGATATTGTCTGTGACCATTTCTTTTTTTGTATCCTTTTCTTCTTTTCTTTTTGAAAACGATAACTTTATCTCCTTTTAAGTGTTGTAACACTTTAGCTTCTACTGAAGCACCTTCTATAGCTGGGGCGCCTATTGTGATTGAACCGTTATCGTCTACCAAATAAACTTTATCAAAAGAAACTTTTGATCCTTCTTCATTTGCCAAACGGTGAACGTAAACCTTTAGGTCTTTGCTTACTTTAAACTGTTGCCCTGCTATCTCTACGATTGCATACATACTGAATTGTTTTAATAATTTTTAAGGTTGCAAATATACAATTAAATATTTACCCTGCAATCCTTTACTGAAAAAATATTTCATAGCTTTTTCTTCATCCATTTCATCCTATTTTTGAAACAGTTATCGTTGCAAAGTAAAATAACGTTAATATATTCCCAATGATGAATTTACTTACTTTCTACAGGATAAAAAAAGGTATTTTTGCTATGACAAAATCGCAAAACAATTACCATTAAAAATAAACAATGATGTCAAGTGCCTTATTAACGTTAGGAGGAGTTGCTTCAGCTCAAAAAGTAGTTTTCGAGGAATACGATTTAGATAACGGGTTACATGTTATTTTACACCATGATGATTCTGCACCTGTAGTGATTACTTCTGTCATGTATCACGTTGGTGCCAAAGACGAAAATCCAGACCGAACCGGTTTTGCACATTTCTTCGAACATTTATTATTTGAAGGAACCAAAAACATCAAGAGAGGTGAATGGTTTAAAATTGTAACTTCAAACGGAGGAACAAATAACGCCAACACTACCGATGACAGAACCTATTATTACGAAATATTCCCATCAAATAATTTAGAATTGGGACTTTGGATGGAATCCGAAAGGTTAATGCACCCGATAATCAACAAAATTGGGGTCGATACCCAAAATGAAGTTGTAAAAGAAGAAAAAAGAACCAGCTACGACAACAGACCGTACGGAAATATATTGGCAGCGGTAAAAGAAAATATGTTCAAAAATCACCCTTACCGTTGGACAACAATCGGATCTATGGAGCATATAGATGCTGCGACACTAGAAGAATTTCAAGCATTCAACAAAAAATTCTATTTGCCGAATAATGCTGTTTTGGTAGTGGTAGGAGATTTTGAAAAAAAACAAACCAAAGAATGGATTCAAAAATACTTTGATCCAATTCCGAAGGGAGAAGTTGCTCCTAAAAAAACCTTCATAGAAGAACCAATAACAGAAACCATCAAAGCCACCTACGAAGATCCCAACATTCAAATCCCGATGTTAGTAGCAAGTTATCGCACTCCATCCATGAAAAGTAGAGACGCCAGAGTATTGGACTTAATTTCATCTTATCTAAGTGACGGCAAAAGCTCCAAATTATACAAAAAAGTGGTAGACGATAAAAAAATGGCTTTACAAATTGGAGCTGTTGGCTTTAGCCAAGAAGATTACGGCATGTACATAATATATGGATTACCAATGGCCAACTTCACCACCACAGACATACTTAAAGAAATTGACGAAGAAATTGTAAAAATCCAAACCGATTTGATTTCTGAAAAAGATTATGAAAAGCTGCAAAATAAATTTGATAACACTTTCGTGAACACAAATGCAACTATAGAAGGGATTGCCAATAATCTGGCGTCTTATTACCTATTATACAAAGACATCAACCTAATTAACACAGAAATCGAACTGTACCATTCTATCACAAGAGAAGAAATTAGGGAGGTTGCCAACAAATACTTAAACCCAAATCAACGCTTACTTTTAGATTATATACCGGCAAAACCTCTAAATTAAAGAAACCGATATCATAAAGAAAACAAGTACAGTATTCATCCTTTTCATTATCAACAGGAATTATGCAAGCACAAGATCGCACGCAACCCAAACCCGGAAAATCACCTATAATCAATATCAAAAAACCACAAAGCTTTGTCTTGAACAATGGTATGAAGATATTGGTAGTAGAAAATCATAAGCTACCTAAAGTATCCTTCAATCTAACGTTAGACAACGCTCCTTTTGCAGAAGGCAACAAAAAAGGAGTCGATGAATTAACCAGTAACCTGATTGGTAACGGCAGCAAAATAACAGCAAAAACTGCCTTCAATGAAGAAATAGATTTTTGGGGAGTAGACATCAATTTCAGTTCTCACGGAGCTACAGCGAATTCACTTTCCAAATACAGCGGAAGAATTCTGGAACTAATGGCAGAAGGTGTCTTACATCCAAATTTCACTCAAGAAGACTTTGACAAAGAGAAGGCTAAATTAATCGAAGGAATGAAAGCCGAAGAAAAAAGTGTTCCCGCAATTGCCGGTCGGGTTGTCGATGTTTTAGCTTTTGGAAAGAATCATCCTTCTGGTGAATTTATGACCGAAGAAACTCTAAACAACATAACACTTTCCGACGTAGAAACAAATTACAAAACCTACTTCGTTCCCGAAAATGCATACTTAGTGATCGTTGGTGATGTTAAATACAATAATGTAAAAATAGTTGTAGAAAAATTATTTGGTGCTTGGGAGAAAAAAAACACCCCTAAAACAACATACGACACCCCTGTAAATGTATCAAATTTACAAATCAACTTAGTTGATGTATCTAATGCCGTTCAGTCTGAAATCACATTGGTAAACACCGTAAATTTAAAAATGGGAGACCCTGATTTTTTTCCTGTGGTAATTGCAAATCAAATTCTGGGAGGAGATTTCAACAGTTATTTGAATATGAATTTACGCGAAGAACACGCTTGGACTTATGGCGCCAGATCAAGCATAGGCGCAGGCAAATACACTTCCAAATTCTTCGCAAAATCTGCCGTAAGAAACGCTGTTACCGATAGCGCCGTAGTTGAATTTATCAAAGAAATAACACGAATCCGCAACGAAAAAGTAACTGAAGAAGTACTTGCAACTGTAAAAGCAGGCTACATTGGAAGATTTGTGATGCAGGTTGAAAAACCGCAAGCCGTTGCTCGCTATGCATTAAACATAGAAACCGAAAAACTTCCAGCCAATTTTTACGAGAAATACATCCAAACTATCAACGCAGTAACCACTGATGATGTATTGCGTGTAGCCGATAAATATTTTCTAATCGACAATATGCGAATTGTAATTGCCGGAAAAGGATCTGAGATTGCTCCTGGATTGGAAAAACTAAAAATTCCGATGTTCTATTTTGACAAATACGGAAATCCTTTAGAAAAACCGATTTTGAACAAAGAAATTCCAACAGGAATCACAGCCAAAAATGTACTTGAGAATTACATCAAAGCAATTGGAGGCGAGAAAGCAGTTTCTTCGGTAAAATCTATTGCACTGATAGGATCAGCATCTATTCCGCAGGCTCCATCACCTTTAACCTATACTTCAAAAATTGATATCAAAGGAAATTCTTTAGTGGAAATTTCTATGGAAGGCATGAGTATGATGAAACAGGTCATTACTCAAAAAGGAGCTTATACTATTGAACAAGGACAACACAAAGAATTTAAAGGAGAAGAGTTAACCGAAATGCAAGCATCAGCAACTCCATTTGAAGAACTTCTTTTATTAAAGATGACCGAACTTACTATCGACCGAATTGAAACCATCAATGGAAACGATGCATTTGCCATCAAAAACGAAAAAAACACCTATTTCTACGATACCAAAACCGGACTGAAACTAGCAGAATCTAAAATCATAGAACAAGACGAAGAAACAATTATTGTCACTACTAATTTCAACGATTATCGAGAAGTAAAAAGTATAAAAATTCCTTTTAACATCATCCAAAACATAGGCATTGAACTGGATATCAAAATGTCTGAAATCACAATCAACGAAGGTGTAAATGACACCGATTTTCAATAATTAAACACTTTCCGTATAACCCGAATTCAATTATTACTATCTTTTGGATGATGCAAAAAAAGCAAAATACAACCTCTTAGCCCCGATAGAAGTGAAAATCCTTTTGAGTCTCGTTGAAAAAACGAGACTCAAAAGATTGAAGCGGATAGCGGGACGATATTTCCTAAAATACCAAATCTTTCTGCTCTAAAAAAATAAACTTGTCTGATAAAAACCGTTCAGAACAAGACACAAAAAAACCGTCTCGTTAAAAAAACGAGACGGTTTTTGTTTTATTCCTTAATAACATCTCCCTTTTTATCGTAGAAATGATATTCCAAATACGTGTAAGCGTCACGTGGTATGATTTTCACCCATTTTTTGTGTTCAAAAAACCATCTTGAACGCAATGATGGAAAACCTTTACTGAGGTATGCAGCCACAAACGGATGTACATTAAGCACTACTTTATTGTGGGTTTTTAAAACTCTTTCCAGATCGGAAGCAATTTTATCAATGATTAATATTGGCGCTTCAATTTCGCCATTTTCATTGTTAGGATCTTCTTCTCTAGTTTTTATGTTAACTTCTGGTCTTACGCGTTGTCTGGTAATTTGGACCAACCCAAATTTACTCGGTGGTAAGATTTTATGTTTCGCTTTATCGTCGCTCATTTCTTCTCTCAAGAAGTCGAACAAGACTTTACGATTTTCGGGATTCGACATATCGATAAAATCA
>DATEOV010000013.1:0-4864 GCA_035273645.1 Flavobacterium sp.
CTAAAGAGCCAGTAATCAAAGATATCCAAAGAATTAGTAAACCAGGTTTACGTAAGTACGCAGGTGCTTCTAAAATACCGAGAATCCTTAACGGATTAGGAATTGCTATTGTTTCAACTTCAAAAGGGTTGATGACAGGAAAACAAGCCAAGCAATTAAATGTTGGTGGAGAAGTAATTTGTTACGTATACTAATTTTAAAGACTATATAAGATGTCAAGAATAGGTAAAAGCCCAGTAACAATACCAGCTGGTGTAACTATTACAGTTGCCGACGGTATTATTACAGTAAAAGGAAAAAACGGTCAACTTACACAGGAGTTTTCGGACGTAACTGTAACGGTTGAAGGAGATCAAGTTCTAGTAGAAAGATCTTCTGATCATAAAGACCAAAGAGCAAAACACGGTTTGTATAGATCTTTAATTAATAACATGGTTATTGGTGTAACAGAAGGTTTTACAAAATCTTTAGAATTGGTTGGAGTTGGTTATAGAGCTTCAAATCAAGGTCAAAAATTAGATTTAGCGCTTGGGTTCTCTCACAATATTGTTTTAGAAGTAGCTCCAGAGGTAACTCTAGAAACTATATCTGAAAAAGGTAAAAACCCAATTGTAAAATTAACATCATTAGATAAACAACTTTTAGGTCAAGTTGCGGCAAAAATTAGAGGTTTCCGTAAGCCTGAGCCGTACAAAGGAAAAGGTGTTAAATTTGTAGGTGAAGTATTAAGAAGAAAAGCAGGTAAATCAGCTTAAAAAATAAGATTATGTCATTAACAAAACCTGAAAGAAGACAACGTATTAGATTCAGAATTAGAAAAACGATTAGTGGTACTGCTACTAACCCAAGACTATCTGTTTTTAGAAGTAACAAAGAAATTTACGCTCAATTGATTGATGATGTAAACGGAGTTACTATATTAGCTGCTTCTTCAAGAGAAAAAGAAATTGGAAAAGGTACGAACCTTGAAGTGGCAACTGCAGTTGGGAAACTAGTAGCAGAGAAAGCTTTAAAAGCTGGTATTGAAGTGATAACTTTCGATAGAGGAGGTTATTTATATCACGGTCGTATTAAATCATTAGCGGAAGGCGCAAGAGCTGCTGGACTTAAATTCTAATATATTATGTCTAAATACAAAAATATAGAGTTAGTAAAACCAAGTGGTCTTGAATTAAAAGATCGTTTGGTGAGTGTGAATCGTGTTACTAAGGTTACAAAAGGGGGTAGAGCTTTCGGTTTTTCTGCTATTGTAGTTGTAGGTGATGAAAATGGAGTTGTTGGTCATGGATTAGGAAAATCTAAAGACGTTTCTGAAGCAATTGCGAAAGCAGTAGAAGATGCAAAGAAAAATCTTGTAAAAATTCCTTTGAATGGTCAATCAGTTCCTCACGAACAAAAAGGTAAATTTGGTGGTGCACGTGTATTCTTAATTCCTGCTTCTCATGGTACAGGAGTTATTGCTGGTGGAGCTGTTCGTTCAGTTCTTGAATCAGTAGGAATTCATGATGTATTATCTAAATCACAAGGATCTTCAAATCCTCACAACGTAGTGAAAGCAACTTTTGATGCTTTATTACAAATGAGAAGCGCTTACACTGTTGCAAAACAAAGAGGTGTTTCTTTAGAAAAAGTTTTTAAAGGTTAATTCAAGGAAATTATGGCTAAATTATTAGTAAAACAAGTTCGAAGCAAAATCAACTGTCCTCTTACTCAAAAAAGAGGTTTGGAAGCTTTAGGCCTACGTAAAATGGGACAAGTTGTAGAGCATGATTCAAATCCTGCTATCCTTGGGATGATAAATAAAGTTAAACACTTAGTTTCTGTTGAAGAAGCTAAATAACAAATACTGTTATGAATTTAAGTAACTTACAACCTGCTGAGGGTTCTACACACAATCAAAACAAAAGATTAGGTAGAGGTGAAGGTTCTGGTAAAGGTGGTACCTCTGCAAGAGGACACAAAGGAGCAAAATCTCGTTCTGGTTATTCTAAAAAGATTGGTTTTGAAGGAGGTCAAATGCCACTTCAAAGACGTGTGCCTAAGTTTGGTTTCACTAACATCAATCGTAAAGAATACGAAGGTGTTAATCTTGATACTCTTCAATTATTAGTTGATAATGGAGTAATTACAGATACTGTTGATATGACAGTTTATGTAGCTAATCGTCTTGCTACTAAAAATGAAATCGTTAAGATTTTAGGTAGAGGAGAATTGAAAGCAAAATTAAAAGTAACTGCTCACAAATTTACTGCTACTGCTAAAGCTGCTATCGAAGCTGCTGGAGGAGAAGCTGTAATCATGTAATATTACAATTAAGATGAAGAAATTTATTGAATCAATAAGTAATGTTTGGAAAATAGAAGAACTAAAAAATAGAATTTTAATTACTTTAGGTCTACTTCTTGTTTATCGTTTTGGAGCACATGTTACGCTTCCTGGAATTGACGCAACTCAATTAACAGGGCTAGCTGGGCAAACAAAAAATGGATTAGGATCTATTCTAGACATGTTTACCGGAGGTGCATTTTCTAAAGCTTCAGTTTTTGCTTTAGGAATTATGCCTTATATTTCTGCATCTATTGTTGTGCAACTTATGGGAATTGCGATTCCTTATTTGCAAAAACTTCAGAGTGATGGAGAGAGTGGTAGAAAAAAAATCAATCAAATTACCCGTTGGTTAACTATTGTTATAACTTTAGTACAAGGACCAACTTATATCTACAATCTTTACAGAACTTTGCCTAGTTCAGCTTTTATTTTAGGATTTAACTCTTTTGAATTTTTATTTTCTTCAGTTGTAATTTTAGTTACTGGTACAATTTTTGCCATGTGGTTGGGAGAAAAAATAACTGATAAAGGAATTGGAAACGGTATTTCCCTTTTGATAATGGTTGGTATTTTGGCTAGGTTGCCACAAGCTTTTATTCAAGAATTTACAACAAGAGTAACTAATAACAATGGTGGACCAATGTTATTGGTTGTTGAAATCATTATTTGGTTACTTGTGATTATATCTTGTGTATTATTGGTAATGGCAATTAGAAAAATTCCAGTACAGTATGCTCGTCGTACAACATCTGGTGATTTCGAACAAGATATGATGGGTGGTAACAGACAATGGATTCCATTAAAGCTTAATGCAGCAGGTGTAATGCCTATAATATTTGCACAGGCTATTATGTTTATTCCTGCAGCTGTTGCTGGTTTGTCTAAGTCAGATGCTTCTCAATCTGTTGTTGGTGCTTTTAGTAATATGTTCGGTTTTTGGTATAATTTTGTTTTTGCAACATTAATTGTTGTATTCACTTTCTTTTATACAGCAATTACAGTTCCTACTAATAAGATGTCTGATGATTTAAAGAGAAGTGGTGGTTTTATACCAGGTATTAGACCAGGTGTTGAGACTTCTGATTATCTTGACAAAGTGATGTCTTTAATAACTTTTCCAGGATCTTTATTTCTTGCTTTGATAGCTGTGTTCCCAGCAATTGTTGTAAGTCTTATGGATGTTCAACAATCTTGGGCTATGTTTTTTGGAGGGACTTCATTGATAATTATGGTTGGAGTTGCAATAGATACTATTCAACAGATTAATTCATACTTGTTGAATAAACATTATGATGGTTTGATGAAAAGTGGTAAAAATAGAAAAGCAGTAGCTTAACTTATGGCAAAACAATCAGCAATAGAACAAGACGGATCGATCATTGAGGCATTGTCTAATGCGATGTTCCGTGTAGAGTTAGAAAATGGACATATCGTAATCGCTCATATTTCTGGAAAAATGCGTATGCATTACATCAAATTATTACCTGGTGATAAAGTGAAACTAGAAATGAGTCCTTATGATTTGTCAAAAGCAAGAATTACTTATAGATATTAAAGGATATTCACTATGAAAGTTAGAGCATCAGTAAAAAAGAGAAGTGCCGAGTGCATTATCGTACGCAGAAAAGGAAGATTATACGTAATCAACAAAAAGAATCCTAGATTTAAACAAAGACAAGGATAATTATGGCAAGAATAGCAGGGGTAGATATCCCAAAAAACAAGAGAGGTGTTATTGCACTTACCTACATCTTCGGATTAGGAAAAAGTAGAGCTATTGAGATTTTAGAAAAAGCTCAAGTTAGCCAAGATAAAAAAGTTCAAGATTGGAATGATGACGAAATCGGAGCAATTCGTGAAGCCGTATCAGCATTTAAAATTGAAGGTGAATTGCGTTCTGAAGTTTCTTTAAACATCAAACGTTTAATGGATATTGGATGTTATAGAGGTATTCGTCACAGATCTGGTCTTCCATTAAGAGGTCAAAGAACTAAAAACAACTCTAGAACAAGAAAAGGTAAAAGAAAAACTGTTGCGAACAAGAAAAAAGCAACTAAATAATAAGTAATATGGCTAAAGCAACTGCAAAAAAACGTAAAGTTATCGTTGAATCAACGGGTGAAGCTCATATTTCTGCTACCTTCAATAACATCATCATTTCTTTGACAAACAAAAAAGGTGAAGTTATTTCTTGGTCTTCAGCTGGTAAAATGGGTTTCAGAGGTTCTAAAAAGAACACTCCATATGCAGCTCAAATGGCAGCAGAAGATTGTAGTAAAGTAGCTCTTGAGGCTGGACTTAAAAAAGTAAAGGTTTATGTTAAAGGACCAGGAAACGGACGTGAGTCTGCTATTCGTTCTTTGCATAATGGTGGAATTGAAGTTACTGAGATTATCGATGTTACTCCAATGCCACACAATGGATGTCGTCCTCCAAAAAGACGTAGAGTTTAATACTCAAAAATAATTATAGTATAACCTAGATTGAAAATAGATTATCGAAGGATAAGACCTGAATTCATAATCTCAATCTTAAA
>DATEOV010000014.1:0-11696 GCA_035273645.1 Flavobacterium sp.
TCAAATTGGTGCGTTCCAAAAACAACTTTTCCATTTGTGCCAGTCATTTCAAACACTCCGTATTTAGGAGCGTTGTTAATGTTATCATAAGTTCCGGGATTATCAGCATACCATATTGCAGTACCAACAACTCCTTCCGCAGGAGCATAAGGGAAACCACCAACATTTGCGCTTGGTGCTCCATTAGTATAACAATTCATAGTACTAGTTTTAGAATCATATGCAAGAACAATATGTATCCATGTATTTAAACTATTCTCAATGTTTACAATAACGCTTTGTCCTCTCCACATTACTCCAGCTCTTCCATTCTCCACTCCAAGTTTTAATCTTAGTCTGTTTGGATAAGTACTATCTGGATTTTCTAAAAACAAATTAATTCCTCCCCAAAATTCAGTTGGTCTAACGATTGAAAAAATACCTTGTGCTCCTTTCCCTTGACCAGGACTTCCCCCATCAGGCACTGTGTTAGCTGTATTTATCCAAAATGAAATCGAGTAATCATTTAAAGAAGTAATTTTAGAAGTAGCATCACCAATTGCGTATCTAGCTTCTGAACTAGAACCTAAATAAGCATTTCCTTTTATTCCATCACCAAATCCTACATTAGTTCCTACAAGACCTGTAATATTACTTTTACTGTCATTTAAATTTCCATCGAAACTAAATTTAGAAACTAAATGGTCTGCAGCTACTTCATCAGAGTTTTCATAACCTCCAATTGGCTCATAAGGAATTGGATTGTTCACTTTATCTATACTATCCTCGTTACAACTTGCAAAAAATTGCGCAACTATAATCGAAGCAAATAAGAAAACATATTTATATTTTTTCATCTTTACTGTTTTTTAAGAATTAATAACCAGGATTTTGTTGTGATAATCCGTCTGCTTGATTTATAAATAAAGCTGGAATTGGGAACAGTTCATTTTTTCCTTCAGTAAAGACTTTTCCGTCTACCTCAAAAGCTGCTTTAGCTTGACCAGTACGAACTAAGTCAAAAAATCTATCATGCTCAAAAGCCATCTCTACTCTTCTTTCTTTCCAAATAGCTGTTCTAACATTCGCTTGAGATGAAGCAACAGTATTGCCCAACCCCGCTCTGTTTCTTATTTGGTTTAACAATAGAATTGCCTCTGATGTTTGTCCTAATTCATTTAAAGCCTCAGCTTTCATCAATAAAACTTCAGCATATCTAAGGTATTTAATATCAACATCCGTTTCCCATGCATTTGTATAAGCTGACGAGTACGCCTTATAATTATAACGTTCATTCTCAACTGTATTAGGCACTAACTTACCATCGTATAATGTTTGACCTCTAAAAATAATGGTAGCTGCTTTTCTAACATCCCCTGCTTCGTATGCATTTACTAAACTCTGAGACGGCGTATTGAAACCCCATCCCCAACCACCAGTACCACGAGCACCTTGTGTATTAGAATAGCCTTCAATTCCTTTGGCAGGAACTGCACCATATGCATAAATTTCAAAAATAGATTCAGAATCAAATTTTCCTGTCGCTTTGAACATTGAAGCATAATCACTAACAATTGAGTAACCTGTAACCTTATTACAATTATCAATTACTTTTTGCCAATTTTTTTGATATAAACTTACTTTTGCTAACAAAGCATAAGCTGCACCTTTTGAAGCTCTTGATCTTTCACTTACTGAATAAGCTGATTTATCTGGTAATGCCGCAATTGCATCATTTAAATCACTTTCAATAAAAGCATAAACCTCTGCAGCTGTTTTACGAGTCAGCTGCATAATTCTATCAGAATCTGAACCAGGAACCGGTAAATGATCTACAATTGGAACCCCACCGTAGCATTTTACCAAAGTAAAATACATAAAAGCTCTTAAAAATTTAGCTTCGCCAATTAATCTAGCTCTTAAACTTGGATCAGCTTTATCTAATTTTGGAATAATATTTAAGGCTTGATTGCATCTGTTAATTCCATCATAATTTGCAATAAAAGTACTTTCCGCAGATGGATTTGAAGCATTATAAGTCAACGCATCTAATACATCCTTATCAGTTCCTGTATCTCCAGGTGAAGAACCTTTATCGGCATCATCAGAGGTAATACTTGAAAGACCTATCCATCCGAATGAAGTCATATCCCAATTCAAGAATTTATTATAAATGGCCGTAACAAACTGAGCTGCACCTGCATCATTATTATATAATTCTGTATCTTTTGTAGAAATAGATTCTGTTTGGTCTACATCTAAATAATCGTCTGCACATCCCGCAAAAAAGAACGTTGAAAATACAAACGCTGCTATATATATCTTTTTCATTGTATTAAAATTTTAAATTAGCACCAATTACAAATGATCTTAATGTTGGATAAGCATCAAGTTCGACACCTTGAGTTCCGTAAGGATTTCCATCTCCGTTTAATTCAGGTGAGAAACCAGAGAATTTTTGTGTAATAAATGGATTGATAGCGTTCACATAAATTCTGCAAGAACTAATAAAACTATTACTTTCAATTGGCAGTTTATATCCTAATGTAATATTGTTGATTCTAAAGAAATCGCCAGACTCCAAATAATAAGTAGAAGCAAATGGCACTTGATTAAATGGTGCAGGGTTTGAAGCAGTTAAGTTATTTGGTGTCCAAAAATCTGAAGCGATTGAGTCTTCAATATTTTCTCCAGAAAAACGCTGTGCTTTTTTACCATTATAAACTTTAGCACCACTAGTTCCGTATCCATCAACTGAAAAGTCAAAGTTTTTGTAATTAAATCCTAATGATACTCCGTAGTTAGATTTTGGTAAACTAGATCCAACATATTTTCTATCTGTATTTGCATTTAATGCATCTTGAGTAACTTTTTGTCCAGCTGCATTATAATACATCATTACTCCGTTTGTAGCATCAAAACCAGCATACTCATAGATATAAAAACTTCCTAATGGTTGACCAACTGTAGTATTATCTAACATTTTAGTATCTTGCCCATTACCTAATCCTCCTCCAACTTGTTGAGTTAAAATAACATTTTTTAAACCGGTAATTTCGTTTTTGTTGTTCGAAAAGTTACCTCCAACCCAATAACTAAAATCATCAGTAATTTTGTCATCCCAACGCAAAGAAATCTCATATCCTCTGTTTGAAACTTCTCCAACGTGTGCTGGCGAAGCCGCTGTTATTCCAGAAGTTAAATATGGTTTAGTATTTAAAATTACGTTTGAAGTATTTTTATCATATACATCAAAAGCACCTTTTAATCTGCTGTCTAATAATTCAAAATCTAAACCAACAGAAGATTCTTCTGTTATTTCCCAAGATAAACTAGGATCGATTTGAGAGCTAATAGTTGTTCCTTGATATAAAAGTGAACCTCCTAAGTAAGCATTTGGACCAGAAGTATACGACTGATTGTTAAGCGGCACGTTTTGATTACCTAATCTACCCCAACCACCTCTTAATTTCAACATGTTAATTACTTTCACATCTTCCATAAAGCTTTCTTTGGTTATAACCCAACCTAAACCAAAGGCAGGGAAATTACCCCAACGATAATCTTTTCCAAAATTTGAAGATCCGTCACGTCTGATAGTTCCAGTAAATAAGTATCTCTCCATTAATTTATATTGGAAACGACCAAAATAAGATGCTAGCTTTGTTTCGTTAAAAACTTCATCTAGGTAACTTGTAATATTTGTTTCATAATCATTATCTCCTTTTAAAGACCAATAGTTAGAATTCGAATTAACATTTTTCCTAGCAATTGTCAGTTTTTCTCTAGGACCTTTTACTGAAGTCTCAATACCTGCGGTTAACTCTACATCATGAATTTCACCAAACACTTTATTATAAGTCAGATAGTTAGACATATTCCAATTAAAAAATTGTTCTCTACCTTTAGTCAATAAATTTATATTAGCATTTGGAAATTCTTTTTCATAATCACTTGAAACCTTGTCAGGGTTTGCCGCCAACCAAATGTTTTTAGTGTCATCAAAATTGTATTGTTCCCAAGTATAAAATTCACCATTAAATTGTGAAGTAAACTTTAATGATTCCAAAATTTCATAATCCAATTTCAATCCACCTTGAAAAGTTACACTTCTTTGTTGCTCATCAAAAAAATTCAATTGAGCCACTGGATTTCCTACATTGTTCATTGAAGATCCAGTTTCACTAGCAAAACCATCATCGCCTACACGGGATACACCATATTTACCATCAGGAAAATAAACTGGCACAATTGGCGATTGTTTGTATGCATTTGTAAAAGCACTTAACGGCTTAGGCGCAGATTTTGCAGATGTAAAACTGAAAGTTTGATTTAAAGTCAGTTTTTTAGAAATTTTATATTCATTATTATTTCTGAAAGTTGTACGACCAAAATCTAATCCTTGTAAAATACCTTTCTCCTGATAATTACCTATGCTGAAAAAATATTTAACATACTCAGATGATCCAGAAAGAGAAATATTATTTTGGGTATAACTACCTGTTCTGGTAATCTCATCAAACCAATCCGTATTTACAGGCTGATCTTGAGAAAAGGTAGTCGATTGTAATGCAACATTCGAATAATGAGAATATTTATTGCTTCCAGCCATTTTAACCTTTTTCAAAGTCTCTCTCATACCTGCAAAGCTTTCAATTTCAACAGAAAGTTTTTCTCCTTTACCTTTTTTAGTCGTAATAATAATTACTCCATTAGCAGCCCTTGTACCATAAATTGCAAGTGCTGACGCATCTTTTAAAATTTCATAAGAAGTAATGTCATTTGAGTTAATGTTATTGATGTTTTCTGTTTGCATTCCATCAACAACATATAAAGGAGTTCGCCCTCCTAAAGCAGTACCTAAACCTCTAATAATTACTGAAGGTGTACTACCCGGTAAGTCAGATGAAATTACCTGTACACCAGCCGCTTTACCTTGAATAGCTTGCGAAGCATTCAATACTTTGGTTTTGGTAATCTCTTCAGCTTTTATGGAAGAAATAGCTGTAGTATTATCTATTTTCTTTCTTGTCCCATATCCAATTACTACTACTTCTTTCAGAGCGGTGTCTTCGGATTCTTTTAGTGTAATGGTCATCGGTGCCAAAGTTGCTGCAACTGACACAGATTCAAAACCGACCAAGCTTATTTTTAGTATATCGCCTTCTTTGGCATTAATACTAAAATTTCCATCAAAATCAGTATCAGCGGAAACATTTCCTGCAACAACAAATGCTCCAGGGATTCCAAGTCCGGTTTTATCCAATACTTTTCCTTTAATTACTTGACCAGACATATAGGCTGGAAGTAGAATGAGTGCTAAAAAGCTAAAAATAAAATTTCTCATAGGTTTGTTAAACGTTTAAGTTAGTCTAGCTAAATTAAACAAATACAACGTTGTAGTTGCCGAAACGACACTACTACACGAATACATCAAACCCTGAAAATAAGGTAATAATTCCTTATTTTACAGCTATTTACAGAGAACCTGAAGTACTACATCGGAGAGTGATGATGTAGTGATGATGTATTATAATTCCATAAAAAAAGTATAAAAAAAACATAATATTAACAAAAAAATACACTTTTTTATACAGATAATAGAAATTTAGAGAGCGTTTCCTCTTGTGCGAGCCCTAATTTTTTTCTTAGACGATAGCGATGTAGTTCTACTCCTCTAAAAGAAATATTCATCATCGGTGCTATTTCCTTGGACGAAAGATTCATTTTTAGGTATACACACAACTTAATATCCTTTGAAGTCAAGTTTGGATACTTTTTTGAAAGGGCATTAATAAACTCATTATTAATTTGATTAAGATTGGTTTCAAAAACTTCCCATTCATGCTTATTAACCGCATTAATTTTTATGGCTTTTTTTATCTCACTTTTTAATTTGTTGAAATCTGATTCTGTATCCAAGATATTCTGGATATTTTCAATCATTTCACTTTGCTTCGCTATTGAAAGTGATTTACCTGCCACTTCGGAAGATTTTGATTGTAATTCCAATTCCAAAATATGTTTTTCATATTCTTGGCTATTCAATTCATTTTCGGCTTTCAATTCCATTTCCAAAATTTCCTTCTGATGCTTTAATTCTTCTTTCTGTAATTTAAGCTTCTGAATGTATTTCATCTTATTCCATTTATAATAAAGATACAGGATGAGCCCGATCAAAATCATATATACAAAAATCATCCAAGCTGAAAAATACCATGCTTTGGCCACAACAAATTCAAAATTGGCTATTTTATTATAATTTAATCCATCGTTACTATAAATAGTGACATCATGAGAACCACTACTTAGATTATTCAAAAGAATCAATCCTTCTTTGATTGGAAAAAAATCATTTGTCTCATTAATTTTATAAAACAAATCTGGTTTTGTTGCACCATAAATTCCAGATATCACATTTATCCTTAGCTCCGAATTATGGTTTATTTTTGAATTATTTTCAACCAGTACATCATCATTGAAAGCTTCAATCTTAACAGTTGATTTTTTATTTTCATCGTATTTCAAATCAAGTGAAATAAAACCATCATCCAAATTCAGTAGATAATTATTTTTATCCTTAAAAACTTTCAAATTATCATTGATGATTTTTCCTTTATAATATTTCTCCTGAATACTGTTCCTGATAAATTTAGTTCCCTGAGCGTATATATGATACAAAAGTCCATCCTGAAGTACCATAAAATGATTTTCATCAATAGCCACAATATCTGAGACATTTTTAAAATTAGCATTAAACAGTTCATTGGCTACCAATTGATTGGTAATCGAATTAAAAGTATACCAAGAATTGTTTATCAAAAAAAGAACTTCCTTTCGGAATTCAAATATCTTAACCCCAAAATCATTACTTATTTTGCTAAGTTGGGTCACATTATCAACTTTGGTGGTCACATAGTCATCATTATACAGAATACGATATAAACCTCTATTATTATCTGCGGCCCAAATTTCATTTTTCCTATTTTGTGCAAGATATTTGATAGGTTTCAATATTCCTTTTATTTCTATCTTTTGATTTAAATCATTAGGATCATTGTAAATAACTACTCCACTGTAAGTCGCTTGTAAATAGGTATTATTAATACTGCTTTTGGTCAAATTCCAACCTCCATTAATGATACTCAATTTACTAAACAATCCGTTTTTATAAATATAAGTTCCCTCGTTATGACCAATAAGATATTGATCATTAATTTTACTAATATTCCAAGCTTGTCCTTGCGTATTGGGGATTAATGAAAGCTGCTTGTCTTCATATTTAAAAATACCATGATTAGAGGCCATCAAATATCCTTTTGGAGTACTTGCCACTGAATATACAGAGCCTAAAATCCCTGAACTGTCATAAAATATTGAAATTGGCGAATTGACTTCAATATGGGCAATTCCATTATCAAGACCTAACCACAAATCATTCTCTTTATCCTGACCAATACTCAAAATTGAGTTGTTCATCAAGACATTATTTCTATTGATGTTTTTATAGGAACCATCATTCAAATCCAAAATATAAACACCTTTATTAGCTGTCCCAATTATCAATTTATTCTTTTTGATGAATTGGGCAATGTTTATATTGGCCGTTTTCAATATGCCATTTAAACTATTCTTCCAAGGACTCAAAACATTATTCTCAAACACATAAACCCCACTTTTTTTTGTAAAAAAATAAATTTTATTTTGGTGCTTTTGAATAGTATGAATGACATTGTTTTCTAAAATAGACAATTCATTTACTTTTTCAATTTTATCATTAGTCAAACGAAAGATTCCTTTTTCAACTGAAGCAATCAATATTTGATTGTCAATAACAAAACAATAAGAAACCAAAAAGGGAAATGATATTTCCTTTATCTCTTTACCATCAAATACGAAAACACCATTAAAAGATTGGAAATAAATTTTGTTGTTAAACTTAAATATTTTCCAGATTTCTTCATTATTATTTGCATTAAAAACCTTTTTCCCTTTCGTAATAGAAACATAATGCATCTTGGTGTCTTTTCGATACCAATAACCGAATTCTTGATAAGAACCAGAATAAATTCTATCTCCATCTACCATAATGGAACGAATAATTGTTTTGTTGGGTAGCGTATATTTATCCCATTTTACACCATCATATCGCAACAAATAATAATTATTGGCAAAATACATTGCCTTATCATTTCCTTGTACAATATTCCAAATCTGATTATCTCCTTGATAATTTGATTTGTTATAGTTTTCAACAAAAGGAAGCAACTCTTGAGCAAATAGTTGCAATGACATAAAACCAAAAAAGAGTATGTAGAGTAGTTTAGCTTTCAAAACGTGAAGATTTTTTATCAAATATAATTACATTTCTTCAATAAAATTCACAAAAAAAGCCTCTGAATACAGAAGCTTTTTGATGAAGTAATTTTATTTTAACTTAATAGCAGTTCATAAACCTGATTTGCTATTTCTATTTCCTCATTAGTTGGAATAACTAAAATTTTTGTTTTTGAATCTGGAGTGTTGATTTCTCGTATTTCTTTGGAACGAATTTCATTTTTGGCAGAATCCAATTCTAATCCAAAATAATCCATATCGGTACACACCAATTTTCTGATGTATGATGAATTCTCTCCGATACCAGCAGTAAAAATAATAGCATCCAAACCATTTAAAATGGCTGCATAAGAACCTATAAATTTCTTAATTCTATAGGCATTCATATCCAAAGCTAGTTGACAATCCAAATTCCCTTTTGCGGCATTACTTTCGATATCTCTCAAATCACTAAATCCGGTTAAACCTAGCATTCCGCTTTGTTTTTGCAATAAATTATTCACGGCATCCAATGAATATCCCAATGAATTAACCATATGGAAAATTATTGACTGATCTACATCACCGCTTCGAGTCCCCATAATCAAACCGTTCATTGGTGCAAAACCAAGTGTAGTATCTATACTTTTACCATCTTTTATGGCAGTCATACTACATCCGTTTCCAAGATGTATCGTAATGATTTTAGATGATTTTCCAGAATTATTTTCATCTAAATAACGAATTGCCTTTTCGGAAACATATTTATGGCTTGTTCCGTGAAAACCATAGACACGTATCTTATTTTCCGTCAAAAGATAATTAGGTAATGCATATTTGTGCGCTACAACTGGAATCGTTTGATGAAAAGCGGTATCAAAAACAGCTACTTGTTTTGCATCTCTGAAAATTTCCTCGGCAACATTTATCCCTTCTAAATTGGCAGGGTTATGCAAAGGCGCTAAATCAGAAAGTTGTCTTATTTTATCCTTAACCTCTTTTGTAATCGTTACAGTATTCGAAAAATTACTTCCGCCATGCACTACACGATGACCAACAGCTTCAATCTCTGAAGTACTTTTGATAACTCCAACTTTATCATCCATTAACAATTGAGAAATCTTCTGCAATCCTATTTTATGATTGGCAATTGGTAACGTTTCCTCTACTTTGACAGTATTGGTCACATAACTAAAATTTGAAGATTCTAACCCTATTCTATCAATCATTCCACTACAAATAACTGTATTGGCAGGCATATCTATCAATTGATATTTAATAGAAGAACTTCCCGAGTTTATAATTATTATTTTCATTGAAGTTTTATTTAATTAAAAAGCTATAAATCCTGTGCTTGTATAGCTGTAATTACTACTGTATTTATAATATCGTCGACTGTACAACCACGGCTCAAGTCGTTTACTGGTTTGTTTAAACCTTGCAACATTGGGCCAATTGCCAAAGCTCCCGTTTCTCTTTGAACCGCTTTGTATGTGTTATTTCCAGTATTCAAATCAGGAAAAATCAATACACTCGCACGACCGGCAACTTCGGAATTTGGCATTTTGCTTTGCCCTACTTCTAAGTCAACTGCGGCATCGTACTGTATTGGCCCTTCGATTTTAAGATCTGGGCGTTTTTGCTTCACTATTTCGGTTGCAAGCCTCACTTTTTCTACTTCATCCCCTTTTCCAGACGTTCCTGATGAGTAGGACAACATGGCTATTTTTGGCTCAATTCCAAAAGAAATACTCGAATCGGCAGATGAAATTGCTATTTCAGCTAATTGTTCCGCAGTCGGATTTGGATTGATAGCGCAATCTCCAAAAACAGAAACACGGTCTTCCAAACACATGAAAAATACTGAGGACACTACTGAGGAGTTCGGTTTAGTTTTAATGAACTGTAAAGCAGGTAAAATAGTATGTTGAGTGGTATGTGCTGCACCCGAAACCATTCCGTCTGCATGTCCTTTATATACCATCATGGTCCCAAAATAGGAAACGTCTTCCATTAAATCTCTAGCCATTCCAAGAGTTACATTTTTGGCTTTTCGCAATTCATAATACGTATTTACATAATCCTCATAATTTTCAGATTCAATTGGATTAATGATAGGCACCTTCGAGAAATCAAAATCTAAACCTAATTCGGCAACCTTACTTTCTATTTGTTTTTTATTTCCAATAATAGAAATATCAACTACATCCATCGCCAATAAACGAGAAGCAGCTATAATAATCCTTTCATCATTTCCTTCCGGCAAAACAATATGTTTTCTATGGGCCTTGGCTCTTTTTACCATATTGTATTGAAACATTTTAGGTGTCATTCCTTCTGCTTTAAAGGCATTAAACTTATCGATTAACACATCTAAATCAACATACTTATCAAACGTATTTATCGATGTCTCAATTTTTTGAGTATTACTTGCATATATTTTTGGTTTAATATTTCCAATCTGATTGGCAATATGATAAGTACCTCCTTCTACGGTAATAATTGGAACCACTGATGACAAACCTTCTATCAATTTCAAAATACTGTCCTCGGGTATTATATTTCCAGTTAAAACAATACCTGAAACTGTTGGGTAATTGGCTGACTCATTTGCCTGTAATGCCCCTAGAATAATATCGGCTCTATCACCTGGAGTGATAATAAGGTTATTTTCTTTAAGGTGTAACAAATAGTTACATAATTGCATCGCACCAATGCTATAACTACTCACTTGATTGTTCAAATATTCTTGGCCAAACAATACTTTAGCATTCAATACTTCTACAATTTCTTGCATTGTTGGATTATTCAAACTACCAATTAATGGAATTGAATTAATTAGAACAGATTCGGGCAAGTTTTTCTGTAATCCCGTAGTTACCAATTCTAAATTTTCAGGTTGTACTTTATTGGCAATAACAGCTAAGACTTCAACTTCTTTTACTTTAAATGAATTATGGGCTAATTTCAAATTATCAATTAATTCCTCCAATGTTTTTCCCTCTCCAGAACCAACAATGATGGTCGGAATACCAAGATTTTTGGCAATCAACACATTCATGTCCAATTCAATGACAGTTCCTTCTCCCGTAAAACTAGTTCCTTCAACCAAAACAAAATCAAAACGATCTTCCAGTTTTTTATATTTTTCAATAATCAAATCAACAACTTCTCCTAATTTTCCATTGTTTTTTTTCTTGATTAACTTACTTTTTGTGATAGCATAAGCATCTTCATATTGAATATCTAAGTCAAAATATGAAATAACCATCTCGATATGAGTATCCTTTTTTCCTTCATCATAATCTTCAATCACAGGCCTGAAATAACCCACTTTTGCAGTCTTTCCCAACAGCATTCTCAATAACCCCAAGGTAATTATCGTCTTACCGCAATTCTCC
>DATEOV010000015.1:0-2106 GCA_035273645.1 Flavobacterium sp.
AGCATTAGAAAGAAATAACAAAGAACAAAAATTCACTCTTGAAGGAAATCTATTAAATGATGGACAAAACAGTTATTCATTTCTTGGAGAATCAACAAACCCTTTAATTAATGAGCTTAAATCCATAAAAGCGTATCAAGAATACTGGCATAGCTGGAAAACTTTCCATCCGTTGACACTGAAATAATTTTTAATTTTAACTCCTTTCATTATAATAATTCAAGAGCTAAATCGTTCAAAGATGAGATTGTATATCTATTAGATTACATTTGCAAAAAACTCCAAATCATAACTTTTTACCTAAAAATGAAAACAAAGAAATTTACAATTCTAGCAATTTTAGCCTTAATTATTACAGCTTCATGCAGTGAAGTAGACAAATTATTGACTTTTACTATTTCCGATCAAACTACATTTAAAATAAATAGTGGATTGCCTTTTAACTCCCCATTTGAAGTGGCTACGCCAGATGTTACAACCAATTCTACCTCAGAATTTAGTAACAACAACACAAATGTGGATTTAGTAAAAGATGTAAAACTAGATGAATTAAAATTGAGTATCACAAGTCCTGCCGATAAAACATTTAGCTTTCTAAAATCGGTTCACATGTACATTTCTACAACTGCCGATGATGAAATCGAATTGGCTTTTCTGGATAATATCAGTTCAACCACAAATACAATCAATCTTACTTGTACTTCTCAAAAGTTAGACAAATACATTAAGGCTTCAAGTTACAAAATACGTACATCTGTAACAACAAAAGAAACCTTAACTCAAGAGACAACAGTAAAAGCGGATATGAAATTTAAAGTTACTGCTGATCCTTTTTAGTCGAAGTAACCAAGATAATCTACGCCACTATTCTTTAACAATAATAATAGTGGCTTTAAAACCTGTTCCAAGATTCCATTCACTAGCCGAAACTAGATTTTTTTTATCGTCATAAACTCTGAATTCGGCTGTATTGGGACCAGAGTCTCCTTGATTTAATGCTTCAAAATCTATTTTATTGAATCCTTTTTGTAATGCAACCTCAAAACCTTTAAAATTACTGTCCAAATATACTTGAGATTGGATTACCTGACCGTTCAAATACACCCTAATTAAATCTCCGTCAACATATTGAGCATCTCTATACATTACTTTGGCAGATTCAGAAGTGGTTTTATAAGTACCTAAACTCTGATTGCGACGGTAAGCAACTCCTTCCTGACGGTCGGTTCTTTTATTCAATCTGTCTTTTACTTCATCTCCAGGATTGATAAATTCATTACTTGGAATCATAGAGATTTGACTCTTAATTGGTAATTTGTAATCAGAAACAGGGTTCGGTGGAGATTGTACATTTGGGTTTTTATAAACATTTGGAGGAATGATCCCTGATGTGTCTATTTTTTGCGGAGGCGCCTTCTTTTCCTTAGGCTTTATATTAACTGGCGGAATTCCTTTGAACTTTGTACTCGACTCAAATTGAGCATACGAACAAGTTGAAAATCCTATCAGAAAAATAAATAAAAGTTGTTTCATAGTATCAAAAAAGTAGGTTTTATATCTAAAAACATTTTCACCAAAAATAAAAAAAGGGTGATTATAAAATCACAAAACTAATATAATTTATTTCCTTTGAGTTGTTAAGAAATTCTAAATTTGAATAACCCTGAAGAAACTGCATTAAATAGAAACTAAAAAAGTTCTTTTTCAAGCTAAAAACTTCCACATAACTATCCCATTTAAAGAAAGAAGCCAATTATTAAACAATAACTGTAAAATAAAACTTCTTACTTATTTTGTTATAAATAACGAAAAAACAACTCCAATAAGGCCTCTCATAAGAAAGAGGCCTCTTTTTTAATTCTAATTTTTATAAATTGCGCGCTTTAAAGGAAACCTAGGATTTAGCTACCTTTAAACAGCAATTAACAAAACTAAAAACTAAATAATGAAAAGAGAAAACATTTTAACTGGGTCACCATGGGAAGACAAAATGGGATATTGTCGTGCGGTTCGAATTGGAAATATCATTGAAGTATCCGGAACTGTTGCAATAGTTGACGGCGAAAAAGTAAAAGCTGACGATGCCTACGCACAAACGTTAAACAT
>DATEOV010000016.1:0-3097 GCA_035273645.1 Flavobacterium sp.
TCGGTGCCTTGTTGTACCATTTTGTGTACTTCAATGGCGCCGTACATGTTTGAAATCAATTCTCCAATAACGTCCAATTCTTCATCTTTCAATGAAGGGATTTCAGTCATGGCTTCCAATACTTCAATGGTTTCAATGATGTAATCCTGGTCGTTTTCCTCGATGAACTGGGTCAGGTGTTTTATTACGGGTAACTTCATTTTTTTGTTTTTTTGTTTAATCGGTTATTTGTTTAATCGTTTAACTGTTTAATCGTTATTTGTTGAAGTGTTTAACTGTTGAAATTGTTTTAGCGATTCAACGATTTACCAATTCAACGATTCAACGAATACACGATTAAGCAATTTCGTTTACCAATTCGATTAAAACTTCTTGTTTGTTGGTTTGTGTTTCGTTTACCAATTTTCCATTTACGAAAGTGGCAAATGTTGGCAAGTTGCTTACATTGGCTAGTTTTCTAGATTCTGGAGAATTTTCGGCATCAACCAAAACAAATGAAATTCCGTCATTTTCTGTTGCCAGTTTTTTGAATTTTGGTTTCATGATTCTGCAATTTCCACACCATGAGGCTGAATATTGAACCACCACTTTTTCGTTTTGTGCTATTAAAGCCCCTAACGTATCTTCGTTTAATTCGATTAACATAAGCTGTTTTTTTTGAGTTGCTAAGATTCTAAGTCTCTAAGTTACTAAGTTTAAAAACTCAGAATCTTAGGGACTTAGTAGCTTAGAGTCTTTTTTATATTAGTTAAGACTTAGGTATTCAGCAGTACTTTTTCTGTCAGCACTCATTGCTTCTTTACCAGCTTCCCAGTTTGCAGGACAAACTTCACCTTTTACTTGGATATGAGTATAAGCATCAACCATACGTAAATATTCGTTTACGTTACGTCCTAATGGCATATCATTTACACTTTCGTGGAAGATTTTTCCAGTCTCGTCAATTAAGTAAGTAGCTCTATAAGTTACGTTTGAACCTTCGATGATAACTGAATCTGTATCTTCGCTGTAGCTAGTAGATTCGATATCAAGGATTCCTAAAATGTTCGCTAAATTTCTGTTTGTATCAGCAAGAATTGGGTAAGTTACACCTTCAATTCCACCGTTGTTTTTTGGAGTGTTTAACCAAGCAAAGTGTACTTCGTTAGTATCACAAGAAGCTCCAATTACAATTGTGTTTCTTTTTTCAAATTCTGGTAAAGCAGCTTGGAAAGCGTGTAATTCTGTTGGACATACAAAAGTGAAATCTTTTGGGTACCAAAACAAAAGTACTTTTTTGTTGTTTTTTGTAGCTTCTTCGAAAATGTTGATTTTTAAATTATCACCCATTTCTGAAATAGCGTCTACTGCAATACTTGGGAATTTTTTACCTACTAATGACATTTTTTTAGTTTTAAAGTTATTTTATGCCGCAAATATAATAGATATAAAAAGGTGTTTTAGATAAATTTTGATTATTAATATTTATTAAGTGATAGTGTATGATTATCGATACTGATTAAGTGCTTGTTATTGAAACTGGTAAGCTACCTTTTCCTTTTTTGTCTTCCAATAATTGTTCGGCTGCGCTTTCCTGAAATTCTACAAAATCTTGGTACATCTCTACAATTCCGTTGGTGTGTTCCAAATTTGGAATCACTTGCAAGGCATACGGATTCCCAAAAACATAAAGAATACACTTTTTTGTTTGAAACAATTGTCCTAAAAATTCTAAAACTGAATCTTCCAAATCAAAATTATTCAGAGGTTTGGCTTTTGGGACAAATAAAGAAATGAGTAAGGTATCGAATGGTTCAAGATCTTCTTTTATCGTTGTTTCAATTAAATCATTGGCATTTTCAATCGCATATTCAGGGGATGGCAAAATAGGGCCTAAGGTTTTAAAAAACGGATTGTCAATTGTTTTGTAGATACTCAATTTAGCCAGGCGTTCCCTGTTTTTGGCATCAAAAATAAGGATAGAACTATTCTTATCCTTTATCTCAGTAATGCAATAATCGGCTATTTTTCGATTTAAGTCAGATGTGATTTTGAAGTCAAAATCGGAAGCTGTGCTTGGGGTTTCATCGAAAAGACCTGCTTTTTGTTTGCATTTCATTATACGATTTAAACTCGCTTCGATTCGCTCCGGACTTGCCTTTTTTAATATTTCCTGAATCCCTTCGGCTACGTTTTCGGCAAAACAAAGGACATCGTTTCCTGCGTTGAAAGCTTCCCATTCCAGTTGGCCTTTAACATCATATAATTTGGAAACACTATGCATATTCAAAGCATCGGAAATAACCAAACCATCATAGCCCAATCGCTCGCGCAAAAGAGATTCTATAATGTTTTTGGATAAAGTGGCTGAAGTTTCCTTTCCGTCATTCAAAGCGGGAACGGCCAGATGACCTATCATGATCGAATCTACTTGGTTTTCGATTCCTTTTATGAATGGAACTAATTCATTTTCTAGTAATTGCTCCAAATTTTCCTGTAAAACAGGTAATCCTAAATGGGAATCGACATTGGTATTGCCATGTCCCGGGAAGTGTTTTAAGCAACCTAGAATGCCTACATCCGACATGCCTCGAAGGTATTCCAAAGCATACTGAGCCACTTTTTCTTTGTTTGAACCAAAAGAACGGTAACCAATCACCGGATTGTTTGGATTATTATTGATATCTGCCAATGGAGCCAAATTGTAGTGAATCCCCGCCGATTTTAAGTCCAATGCAATTTGTTTTCCCACTTCGTACACTAGATCGATTTTTCTTTCGGGCAATGCGCCAAGAGTTATGGCATAGGGGTATTGAGGTGTTTTTTCGACACGCATGGCTAAGCCCCATTCAGCATCAATACTCATTAATAGGGGAGTGGTGGCACATTTTTGATAACGCACAATCAGGTCTTTCAAACGCTGATAGCTATCGTCGTTGAATTCTACTTTTTTCTTGGACTCATAGTTGGTCGCTGCACTGGCTCTGCTATGAAAAAACGTCAATCCACCTATATTGTGTTCCTTGATTAAACGTTCCGTTTCCTGAATATTTTCTTCTGTATCGTTGATGAAAACGGCAGGAAAAAAGAATTGTCCGATTTTTTGTTCTAGTGTCAT
>DATEOV010000017.1:0-2072 GCA_035273645.1 Flavobacterium sp.
CATCCGTTTTTAATTCAACTTTAGTTTTTCAGCTTTGTCAAAGTTAGACACTAAGCTAACTCTTTTTTCAAAAACTGTGCTGTATAACTTTTTTTGTTTTTAACAATTTCCTCAGGAGTTCCTTTGGCTACGAGCTGTCCACCGCCTTTTCCTCCTTCTGGTCCAATGTCAATAATGTAATCTGCTAGCTTGATTACATCCATGTTGTGCTCAATAATCAAAATGGTATTTCCTTTGTCAACCAATTTATTGATTACATCCATCAACACCCGAATGTCTTCAAAATGCAAACCTGTCGTTGGTTCATCAAGAATATAAAACGTATTTCCTGTATCTTTTTTGGACAATTCTCCAGCCAGTTTGATACGTTGTGCCTCACCACCGGAAAGTGTGGTGCTTTGCTGTCCAAGCGTAATATACCCTAAACCAACATCCTGAATTGTTTTTACTTTTCTGTAGATTTTTGGTATGTTTTCAAAGAAAGGAACCGCTTCGTCAACCGTCATATTCAACACATCCGAAATAGATTTTCCTTTATATCGAATTTCCAATGTTTCTCTGTTAAAACGCTTTCCTTGGCAAGTCTCGCATTCTACATATACATCTGGCAAAAAGTTCATTTCAATGGTGCGAACTCCCGAACCTTCACAGGTTTCACAACGTCCGCCTTTTACGTTAAAACTGAAACGTCCCGCTTTATATCCCCGAATCATACTCTCTGAAGTCATCGTAAATAGGTTTCTTATCTCGGTAAAAACTTCGGTATAAGTGGCAGGATTGGAACGTGGTGTTCTCCCAATCGGGCTTTGGTCAATATCAATCACTTTATCGATATGTTCTAGGCCTTCTATTTTTTTATACGGCATCGGAATTTTGACACCGTTAAAATAATAGGCGTTCAAAATAGGGTAGAGCGTTTCATTAATCAATGTCGATTTCCCGCTTCCAGAAACTCCTGTAACGCATATCATTTTACCCAAAGGCAATTCTATCGAAACATTTTTCAGATTATTTCCAGTTGCTCCAGTCAGTTTTAGGGATTTTCCATTTCCTTCACGGCGTTTTTCTGGAATTTCCAATTTCATTTTTCCATTCAAATACTGTGCTGTAATTGTATCCGAAGCCAAAGTCTCGGCCGGAGTTCCAATACTTATGATTTCTCCACCATATTTACCCGCTTTTGGACCAATATCAATCACATAATCGGCGCGCTCAATCATGTCTTTGTCGTGTTCAACTACAATAACTGAATTACCAATATCTCGTAATTGTTCCAAAGAATGAATCAGTTTGTCGTTGTCTCTTTGGTGTAAGCCAATACTTGGTTCGTCCAAAATATATAAAACACCCACCAATTGCGACCCAATTTGTGTCGCCAACCGAATGCGTTGCGCTTCACCACCCGAAAGAGATTTGGAACTTCTGCTTAAAGCCAAATAATCCAAACCAACATTCATCAAGAAAGCCAAACGGTCTTTGATTTCCTTAATAACTTCTGTGGCAATTCGTTTTTGTTTATCTGATAAATGTTTGTCTAAACCCAAAAACCAAGACGTCAGATCAGAAATATCCATATCGCACAACTCGGAGATGCTTTTTTCATTTATTCTAAAATAATTGGCCTCTTTTTTCAAACGGGAACCGTCACAGACTGGACATTTTACTTCATCCATAAATTCCTTGGCCCAACGCTTAATAGTTGTTGAACCACTTTCGTCGTGCTGATTTTTTATGAAATGAGAAATACCTTCAAAGTCAATTTTGTAATCACGTGCAACACCTAAATCTTTTGAATTGATGGTGAATTTTTCTTTCCCTCCATTCAAAATCATTTCCATTGCTTCAGAAGGAATTTTTTCTATGGCATCGGTTAATTTAAAACCATATTTCTCACCAATAATTTCCATTTGCTTAAAAATCCAAGACGATTTATATTCGCCCAAAGGGGCAAATCCTCCAGCTTTGATGGATAATTTAGGATTCGGAATAATTTTGCTAACATTAATTTGATTGACTGTTCCAAGTCCGTTACAATTATCGCAGGCACCTTTTGGTGAGTTAAAAGAAAATAA
>DATEOV010000018.1:0-9078 GCA_035273645.1 Flavobacterium sp.
GATGAAAACAATAAAAACAATTTTGACTTTTATCATTCTAGGATTTATAATGAATTCGTGTGATAATAATAATGACAATAATGATAATAACAATACCATGAAAGGTAGTTATCCATATAAAGTTTCTATGACAGATGCCCCAGGTCCATACGATGCAGTGTATATAGATCTTAAAGGTGTTGAAATAACTGGGAGTGGAGGAGAAACGGTTGCATTAAATGTGATTCCGGGTATTTATAATCTTCTTGATTTTTCAAACGGAACTTCCGTACTTATAGCCACCGATACATTAGAGAATGCCACTGTAGAACAAATAAGACTCATATTAGGACCTAACAATTCCATTGTAGTAAATAATGTAAGTTACCCATTGAGTACACCAAGTGCAGAACAATCAGGATTAAAACTTCAAGTGCACCAAACACTACAAAATGGTATACTATATAATGTACTACTTGATTTTGATGCAAATCAATCTATTGTAGTTACAGGCAATGGTAGTTATAAATTAAAACCAGTAATCAGAACGGTAGAGACTGCAATCAGCGGAATTATCAAAGGAAAAGTTACACCCATAGGCACCTTAGCAGTGGTTACCGCTACTTCTGATGTCTCCTATTCTTCAAATGTTGATGCTAACGGTGATTTCAAAGTTTTGGGACTTCCTCCAGGAACCTATACTGTAACCATTACACCAGTATTACCTTTGCTTCCTGTAATAGTAAATAGTGTTATTGTCACTGCTGGTGAAACATCGGATATTGGAACTATACCTTTTTGACCCAAATTATGTGGATAGATTTTGTGTAGAAGTTAAAATATTGATTGAATCTATTTGCTGAAAACACCTCGCTTTAAAAAAAGCGAGGTGTTTTTTGTTTCAATATGGATCATTTGTAATGATTTACTGACAATTTTCGCTCCAATAATTATTACAGTAGCTCTATTAAATATAAAAAATCATTAATTTTACTTTCTAACTTTTTAAATAATGAATCAAAACGAGCAACTAATACATAAATTTTACAATGCTTTTGCTAATGCTGATGCACAAACAATGTGTGAATGCTATCATCCAAAAATTCAATTTCAAGATCCGGCTTTTGGTATTCTAAAAGGAAATGATGCTTGTCAAATGTGGAAAATGTTAATCGAAAAAAGTAAAGGAAATATCAAAATTGAATTTTCAGATATCAAAGCTGATGATTATTTAGGAACAGCAAAATGGATCGCTACTTATAATTTTAGTAAAACCAACAGAAAAGTGGTTAATATTATTCAAGCTCAATTTCAGTTTCAAGATAATTTAATAATCAGACACACCGATAATTTTGACATTTGGAAATGGTCCAAACAAGCTTTAGGTTTCAAAGGTTTTTTATTAGGTTGGACAGGTTTTATGCAAAAACAAATACAAAAGCAAGCACTGGCTTCTTTAAATATCTATAATAAAAAAACTTCATAGATGATAGAGACTTTAAGAACTCTGTTTAACAGGGACCTCAATAAACTGAAATTAGAGATTGCATTATATCAGAATGAAAGTAAAATTTGGTATGTAGATAAAAATATATCGAATTCGGCTGGGAATCTTTGCCTACACTTAATTGGAAATTTAAATACCTACATTGGAGCTCAAATCGGAAAAACAAATTATATCAGGAACAGAGAACTTGAATTTTCACAAAAAGACATTCAGCAAACAGAATTGATTACCAAAATAGATGCAACAATTATTGTAGTAAATAATTCTCTTAATCAATTAACTGATGACAATCTAAAAGAAGAATATCCACTATTAGTTTTTGAAACTAAAACATCAACTGAATTTTTATTAATTCATCTCACTACACACCTAGCCTATCACTTGGGACAAATAAATTATCACAGACGATTACTTGATAATTAAGTCCAAATTATTTAACAACGAACATTTTTCTACTTACTGATAATAGATTTTACTAGTGACAAACTATTTTGAGAATAAAATGTCTCAAAATTGAAGTTTTAATCCAGTTTGGCTATTAAAACTAACTAACAATAAATTTTATCGATAACGTAATAGCTTTTACAAATAATCATCAAAACAAACCAATATTTAAACAAACAACTACCTAAAATTGAATACTTTAATTATTACTTAAAAATCAATCTGTACGTCTATTCAAACTCAAAAATCATTAAATTTACTAGTATAAAACAGTTTATTACAAACATATAATGTAAACTAATAATTTTTATCAAAATGAAAAGTACAACAGAAACTCTATACTTTAAAACAGGAAATTGGAATAATGCAATTGATGTTTATGATTTTGTATTGCAAAATATTACTCCTTATGAAGGAGACTCAAAATTTTTAGTGGGACCATCAGAGAGAACTAAAAAGCTATGGAATGTTTGCAAAGAAAATTTACTACAGGAAAGAAAAAATAATGGCTGCTTAGCTATCGATACCAATGTTATTTCTAATATAACTTCATTTGGGCCAGGATACATCGATAAAGAAAATGAAACTATTGTAGGCTTACAAACCGATATGCTTTTAAAAAGAGCAATGAAGCCTTTTGGTGGAATAAAATTAGTTGAATCTGCTGTAGCAGAAAGAGGATTGAAAGTTTCTGATGAAGTGGTCAAAATTTTCAATTACGCAAAAGATCACAATCAAGCCGTTTTTAGTGCTTATGATAGCGAAATTAGAGCTTATCGTTCTAAACACTTATTAACTGGTTTACCAGATAATTATGCCAGAGGAAGAATCATTGGTGATTTTAGAAGAATAGCACTTTATGGAGTAGATCGATTGATCGAAGCAAAAAAAGAAGATTTTGCAGCAGTTGCAGGTGAAATGAGCGATCACAAAGTGCGTCTTAGAGAAGAAATCTCAGAGCAGATCAAAGCTTTACAGGATATGAAAATTATGGCCAGTTCATATGGTATTAATATTTCTATCCCAGCAACCAATGCACAAGAAGCAGTGCAATTTACTTACTTAGCTTATTTAAGTGCTGTAAAAGAACAAGATGGAGCAGCAATGTCACTTGGAAACGTATCATCCTTTTTAGACATATATATAGAAAATGATTTAAAATCAGGTCTAATTACCGAAGAAGAAGCCCAAGAATTTATTGATCAGTTTGTGATGAAACTTCGTTTGGTGCGTCATTTGCGTCCAGGTGCCTATGATGAAATCTTTGGTGGAGATCCAACTTGGGTTACAGAAGCCATTGGTGGACAACTTAATGATGGTAGAACTAAAGTAACGAAAACTTCTTTTAGATTTTTACAAACGCTTTATAACTTAGGAGCTTCTCCAGAGCCAAACTTAACTATTTTATGGTCACAAAATTTACCAATAGGTTTTAAAGATTTTTGTGCTCAAGTTTCAATTGATACATCATCTCTTCAATATGAAAATGATGATTTGATGCGTACCAATAGAGGTTCTGATGATTACGGAATTGCTTGTTGCGTTTCTTACCAAAAAATTGGAAAAACAATTCAACACTTTGGAGCTCGTGCCAATTTACCAAAAGCCTTATTGATGGCTTTGAATGGCGGTAGAGAAGAAGATAAAGGATCAGTAGTTATTAGAAATATTCCTCAAATGGAAGATGGTGTTTTAGACTATGATTCTGTAATGAATATGTTCAAAATAACTTTGGCTGAAGTGGCAAGAGTTTACGCCAAGTCAATGTACATCATTCATTATATGCATGACAAATACTATTATGAAAGAGCACAAATGTCTTTAATTGATAGTGATCCTAATATTGATATCGCTTATGGTGCAGCTGGAATATCTATCATTGCCGATTCACTTTCAGCAATTAAATATGCTAAAGTAACTCCAGTAAGAAACGATATCGGATTAACAGTAGATTTCAATATTGAAGGTGATTTTCCAAAATTCGGTAATGATGATGACAGAGTCGATAGCATTGCACAAGAAATCACTACTATATTTATTGACGAATTAAGAAAACACAGAGCTTATAAGGATGCCACTCCTACTCTATCTTTATTGACAATTACATCAAATGTAATGTATGGTTCAAATACAGGTTCTACACCAGATGGTCGTAAAGCTGGCGAAGCTTTTGCTCCTGGAGCCAATCCAATGCACGGTAGAGATGTAAATGGCGCTATTGCTTCCTTAAATTCGGTAAGTAAATTGAATTATGAAGATGCACAGGATGGTATATCATACACATTCACAATGGTCCCAAAATCTTTAGGATCTGACAAAGAAGAACAAATCTCAAATTTGGAAACTATCTTAGATAGTTATTTTGGAAAAAATGCACACCACTTGAATGTGAATGTTTTGGATAAAGAAACCTTGATGGATGCTTACAATCACCCAGAGAATTATCCTCAATTAACTATTAGAGTTTCTGGTTATGCAGTGAATTTCGTTCGATTGTCCAAAGCACATCAATTGGAAGTTATTACAAGAACTTTTCACGAAACAATGTAAATTAACACTGAACTATAAATTTTGAATTAAACCACACTAACCTGTCTAAAGAAACTAAATTAAGTTTGATTTAGACAGGTTTTTTTAAATCTTTTTATTCGAATGTACTTTCCACAACAAGAATATATTGACGATTCAATAGACGCAAATAACCCCGACTTATTGCGAATCCATTCCATAGAAACATTAGGAACCCATGATGGCCCCGGAATTAGAATGGTTGTTTTTGTACAAGGATGTCAATTTAGATGTTTATATTGTCAAAATCCAGATACTTTGGATATTCATGGTGGTTCTTTTATCCCTATAGAGGAATTAATCGAAAAGGCATTACACCAAAAATCCTATTTTGGAAAAAAAGGTGGTATAACCGTCTCTGGAGGTGAACCTTTATTGCAACGTGAAAAATTAATTCACTTTTTTGATCGCTTGCATGAAAATGGAATTCATACCTGTTTAGATTCCAATGGAAGGGTTTTAGATTCCAAAACGGAACAACTATTGGAAAGAACCGATTTATTGCTTTTGGATGTCAAACATATCAACAAAGAATGGCATAAAAAACTAACAGGACTAAAAAACAAAACAACATTACGAGTAGCAGAATATAGAGAAAGTACTGGAAAACCAATGTGGTTGCGCTATGTATTGGTTCCTGGCTGGAGTGATCAAGAAGAATATCTGCATGAATGGGGACAGCATTTCACTTCGTATAAAACAGTGGAAAGAGTCGAAATTATTCCTTTTCATCAATTAGGAAAGCACAAGTGGGAAATTTTAGGCTTAGAATATCAATTAGCAGATACAGTGCCACATACAGCAGAAGAAGTAAATAAAGCTGCCGAAATATTCAAGCTTTACTTCAAAAATGTAAAAATTAAATAAGGTCTTTATAACAATACAATCATGTCAAAAAATAAATATTTGATCGTATTGGCAGGAATGATTATGCAACTGTCAATCGGTTCCATATATGCTTATAGCAAATGGATTGAACCTTTATCAAAGGAATTAAACTGGGATGCTCACGATACAAAAACAGGATTTAGTTTAGCCATTTGTTTCTTAGGATTAACAGCAGCTTTTATGGGCAAATTTGCTCAGAAAATTGGTCCAACAAAAGCTGGATTTATTGCCGCAATATTTTTAATCATAGGTTTATTGGGCAGTGCATTGGCTGTCAAAATGAGTTCCATCTATTTGTTTTACTTAACTTTTGGGGTTTTACAAGGAATCGGTTTAGGATTTGGATATATTGTACCTGTTTATACTGTTGTAAAATGGTTTCCCGATCGACCTGGGTTGGCTTCTGGAATAATTATAATGTCATTTGCATTAGGATCTTTATTAGCCTCCTTTTTAATTGGACCTTTATATACTTCTTTAGGACTGTCTGGTGCATTTTCTACTCTTGGGATTTGCTATGGAATTTGTATGCTATTGAGTGCTTTATATTTGTCCAATCCAATAAATACTAATGCCGTGCAACAAGTTCATATTGATTTAACTCCAAAACAAATTATAACGGACAAACGCTTTATTGCATTATGGTTATTGCTATTCCTAAACGTTTGCGGAGGAATTGCCATAATCTCTAAAGCAGCAATTCTTGGTGAAGAAGTTGTAGGGATGAGTGCTACGCAAGCTACAATGTTTGTGGCTATCATAGGTTTGTTTAATGGATTGGGGCGCTTATTCTGGTCGAGTATTTCGGATAAAATTGGTTGTTGGAATACTTTTATGATTTTCATTGGAATAAACGCAGCCTGCTTTGCTTTAATACCAACCTTTTCAACCGATCAAACTTCATTTCAAACTTTAACCTTTATTATTATTGCAGGTTATGGAGCTGGATTTGCAACTATGCCTTCCTTTGTGAAAAATATTTTTGGAACCGAAAAATATGGACAGGTTCTTGGATACATATTAACTGCTTGGTCAGCTGCAGCTTTTGTTGGACCATTACTACTAGGCTTAACCACAGAAATTACGATTTTCTATCTATTTGCAATATTACTTCTAATCGCTTTGTTTGTTGGATTGTGGCTAAAAAGTCTTTTATTAAAACTGGCTTAATACTATTCAGATAATACTTTACACATAAAAAGCAGCCCAAATTGGGCTGCTTTTATTATTTATTATGGCAATATATGATTAATAAATCAACTATACTTTTCCATAGTACATTGCTTTTACAATCCCATCTGAAAGTCCAATTTTTGGAACATAAATTTGTCTGGCACCACTCCATTTCATAGCATTTAGATAAATGCGTGTTGCTGGAACAATTACGTCTGCTCGGTCAGGGTTTAATCCTAATTGAGAAATTCTTTGTTCATAAGAAAGTGAACTTAAATAAGCATATTGGGAGTTCATATAAATGTATGAAAGAGGTTTTTCTTGAATTTTACCCGACATTTTGAATAATTTATTAATATTCCCTCCTGACCCTATTAAGGTAACCTCTTCATAGTCTGCAGTATTGTTTTTAATCCATTTTTCAATTTCATCCCAAACTACATCACAAACCATTTCATTTAGCAACCGAACCGTTCCTGCTTTGAAAGATCTTGAATTCACCATTTTTCCGTTAGAAAACAATGTAAATTCAGTGCTTCCACCACCAACATCTACAAACAGATACGTTTCGTCAGTTTTTAATAAATGATGCAAGTCTGTAGAAGCTATTATGGCTGCTTCTTTCTTACCGTCAATAATTTCTATTTTAATATCAGCTTTCTTTTTTATTAAAGCCACCACTTCTTTTGCATTATAAGCTTCTCGCATTGCCGATGTTGCAAATGCCATATATCGTTCTACTTTATGTACTTTCATTAACAAATTGAATGCTTTCATGGCATCAATCATTCGTTCCGTATTTTCAGGAGAAATTTCTCCAACAGTAAAAGCGTCCTGTCCCAAACGAATAGGCACACGCACTAATGAACTCTTATTGAATTGTGTTTCTTTTCCTTCTTCTTCTACAATATTGGTGATTAATAAACGCATGGCATTCGACCCAATATCAATAGCAGCATATTTTTTAATTTTAATCATATTCTCTAGGATGCGATTTATGGTTTAGAATATTTCTATTCTTGCGTTGTTTTAATCTTCTTTTAATTCTCCTATCAATTCAACTTTTCTTTGATAGTACTTGTAGGTTTCCAGCTGTGCCCTAAAAATTGGATTATCATTCCTAACCCTATATTTATTATCAAGTTTATAGGAATGATATCTTGCTTTTACATTTCCTTTCCAACCGATATCAAAATTTTCAATCAATTCATTTTTTATTTCTTGATCATAAATTGGACAGGTTACTTCGACTCTTGCGTCTATGTTTCTTGTCATGAAATCGGCCGATGAAATATAAACTTCAGTAATTCCAGCATTCCCAAAAATATAAACTCTTGAGTGTTCCAAATAGTTATCAACTATACTGATAGCTTCAATATTTTCGCTTAATCCTTTAACTCCGGGAATTAATGAACAAATACCTCTTACTTCCAACTGAATTTTTACACCAGCTTTGCTTGCTTCATATAATTTATCAATCATGGCTAAATCAGACAAACTATTCATTTTTAATTTCATGTAAGTCTTTCTACCAGCTATGGCATGTGCAATTTCTCTATCAATCAATTTAACAAAACGATGTCTTGTATATTGAGGCGAAACAATAAGGTGTTTATAACGTTGAACTTTATAATTGATATCAAAAAATTCAAATATTTTTGATATGTCTTTTAATATTTGAGGATGACAAGTAAAAAGTGTCACATCAGTATAAATTTTTGCAGTAGCTTCATTAAAGTTTCCTGTCGAAATAAAACCATATCGTTTTATTTTATTTTTCTCCATTCTTTCAATCACGCAGACTTTACTATGAACCTTTAACCCTTTAATTCCAAAAATAAGTTGAATTCCTTCTGTTTGCATTTGTTCGGAATAAGATATATTCGAAGCTTCATCAAATCGGGCTTGCAATTCTATTTGAACAATTACTTTTTTTCCATTTTTGGCAGCATTAATCAAAGAACTTATAATTTGAGAATTTTTGGCCAATCGATATAAAGTAATTTTGATTGAAGTTACTTTAGGATCTAAAGCGGCTTCACGCAAAAATTTTATTAAGTAAGCAAAAGATTGATAAGGGGCATTCAACAAATAATCCTTTTCGGCAATTTTCTCCAAAATGCTGCCTTCAAGACTTAAACCAGGTATAGGTAAAGGATCATTTTTTTTATACAATAAATCATATCGACCAAGATTTGGGAAATCCATATAATCCCTTCTATTATGATATCTTCCTCCCGGAATAATACTATCAGTAGAATCGATACTCATTTTATCCAGAAAGAATTTTAGCGTATCCTTGTCTATCTCCTGATCATAAATAAAACGAACTGGCTCCCCTATTCTTCTGTCCTTTACACTTGATGAAATTTTTTCAAGCATACTTTTGCTCAAATCACTATCGATATCCAACTGGGCATCACGCGTAATTTTAATCATATGTGCCGAAACACTTTTGTAATCGAAAATATTGAAAATGTTCTTCAGATTATAGCGAATCACATCATCAATCAAAATAA
>DATEOV010000019.1:0-7853 GCA_035273645.1 Flavobacterium sp.
CTGGATTTTTTAAGCATCATCCCTAATGAATCCGACAATAATTTCACGTTTTTCTCAAATTCTTCATTTTTTGGAGCAACTGCATCAAAACGAATAGTATAATTTGGAATTGAAGTTGCCAAAAGACTCCCATCAGCTGAATAAATATTTCCTTTATTAGCAGGAATGACAAAATTCTTAACTGTTCTTTCTTCGGCTAATTCTCTGTAACGATCTCCATCAACCCACTGAATATTAGTTAACTTAATAGCAATCGCAATTGCCATCAAAAAGATGCAAAAGGCAACCATATAGGTTCTGTAGGATATATATTTATCTTCTACTGCCATAGTTTTTCTAAGAAATTTTTCTCTTCAGGTTCTTTAACTTCAATTTTTACCGGAGGAACGGTTGATGGGAAAATTTGTTTTTCTTCCATTTTAGCCGAAACCGTAGATTCCATTTTTAGTTTCATCAGTTCAGAACGGCGATCTACAAATTCAGAGCGCAATTCTTTTACTTTATTAGTCAATTCAACAATCTTAAATACTTTTTGTTCGTAACGTTGTGTATTAGCAATCATTATTATAGCAAGTAAAATCACAAAGACAATAAAGCGCCAATTTTTGACTGCATTATCATCTATAAGAAACTGTGCTTTTAATATGTTATAAATTCCACCTTTCATTTTATTACTTTTTCTCAGCAATTCTCAACTTAGCACTTCTGGCTCTGTTATTTATTTTGATTTCTTCGTTATCAGGAACAATTAATTTCCCGATAGTTTTAAAAGGAACCGAAAAATTTCCATAAAAATCTCTTTCTGGCTCTCCTTCGAACATTCCATTTTTTATGAATCTTTTCACCAATCGATCTTCTAATGAATGATAAGAAATCACACTTAATCTTCCGCCCGGTTTCAAAATTTCAAGGGACTGCTCCAAAAACTCTTTCAAAACATCCATTTCCTGATTCACTTCAATTCGAATCGCTTGATAGATTTGAGCTAATATTTTATTTCGAACTCTTTCTGGTAAATATTTCGCCAAGACTTCTTTCAATTCATCAGTAGTTTTGATTAATTGATGTTCTCTAGCCTCTATAATTGTTCTCGCTAAAGCTGGTGCATTTTTCAATTCTCCATAGTCAAAAAATACTCTCCTCAAGTTGGCATCATCATATTCATTTACTACTCGATACGCATTCAAATCATTTTTTTGACTCATTCGCATATCCAATCCGGCATCAAATCGAGTTGAAAAACCTCTTTCGGGTACATCAAACTGATGAGAAGAAACTCCCAAATCTCCCAAAATACCATCAACTTCTTTTATACCATAAAAACGTAAAAACCTTTTAATAAATCTAAAATTTTCGTTAATAAGAGTAAATCTTTCGTCAGGGAGAGCATTTGCTAGAGCATCCTCATCTTGGTCAAAGGCAAACAATTTACCATTTGGCCCCAGCCTACTCAATATTTCCTTTGAATGACCACCCCCACCAAAAGTTACATCAACATAAACTCCATCTGGATTTATATTCAAGCCATCTACCGTAGCATGTAGCAATACTGGATTATGATATTCCATTGTCGTCGTCATTTAAATTACCCATTACTTCCTCGGCTAAATCAGCAAAATCAACATCTGCACCGTCTATTGATTTCTCATACAAATCCTTATCCCAAATTTCCACAATATTAACTGCAGAAGAAAAAACCACATCTTTATCAACACTGGCAAAAACCACTAAATCTTTAGGGATCAACAACCTACCCAATGCATCTATCTCAACCACTTTTACTCCAGCAGTGAAACGACGAATAAAGTCATTGTTCTTTTTTACGAAACGATTAAGTTTGTTGATTTTTTTCATCATCAAATCCCACTCTTCCATAGGATACAATTCCAAACATGGCTGAAATACAGAACGCTTCAAAACAAAACCGTTTTGAAGCGAGGAAGCCAATTGCTTTTTTAAGGGAGCAGGTAATAAAACCCGTCCTTTTGCATCGACTTTACACTCATATGTTCCTATAATTGTGTCCAAGTAAATAGTGTTAATTGTATAAAGCAAAAATATATAAAATTTTACCACAATTTACCACTATCTACCACTTTGTTAATAAGTTTAACCACTTTTGACCAAAAACGCTTAGTTTATAGACAATCAGAACATTAGCTAAAACATCGATAATTTGTAAGAAAGATTACTTTTTGTTAAAAAGCATTGATTTTTAATAATTAAAACACATTCTTAAAAGCTTAAAAAATCAATTAGTCATTAGTTAAAAAACTAGCAAAACCACTGCTAAATTTCTTCATTTTCGCAAGAGACAATAAAAGGTTAAAAAATAGCCGCTAAAATTCTTTTTAATTTTATAAACCCTATATTTGTGAAAAATTGAAAATTGTCATTTAAAACATGGAAAAATACTATAAAAAAGAAGGCAAATACGGATATTACGAAGCAGGCGAAGGAATTCCGATTGTCATCTTACATGGTTTAATGGGGGGACTTAGCAATTTTGATGCTGTGGCTAGTTACTTTTCGAATAAAGGGTACAGAATCATCATCCCCGATTTGCCTATTTACACACAAAACATATTAAAAACAAACGTGAAGAGTTTTGCCGTCTATGTAAAAAACTTCATTACTTTCAAAAAATTAGACAGAGTCATTCTTTTAGGAAATTCACTTGGAGGACATATTGCATTATACCATACCAAAATGTTTCCAGAAAAAGTATCAGGACTTGTAATCACAGGAAGCTCAGGACTATACGAAAGCGCTATGGGAGACAGTTACCCAAAAAGAGGTGACTATGAGTACATCAAGAAAAAAGCTGAAGATGTTTTTTACGACCCAAAAATAGCAACACCAGAACTTATTGACGAAGTATATGCCACAGTAAATGATCGTATAAAACTAATCAAAACCTTAACTATTGCCAAAAGTGCAATTCGTCATAATATGGCCAAAGATTTACCAAAAATGCATGTACAAACCTGTATTATTTGGGGAAAAAATGATCAAGTTACACCTCCAGATGTAGCGGATGAATTCCATAGATTATTACCTAATTCCACTTTGTACTGGATTGACAAATGTGGTCATGCTGCCATGATGGAACAACCAGAAGAATTTAACACTCATCTTGAAGACTGGCTTACACACACTCATCTTAGAGAACATTAATCGAGAAGGAGAATTTTATACTCAAAACACATGAAAATCAATACTGCCGAATTCGTAATAAGTAACTCAGATGTAAGCAAATGTCCAAAGGATTTTTTGCCGGAATATGCTTTTATTGGTCGTTCCAATGTTGGAAAATCTTCGTTGATTAACATGTTGACCAATCATAAAAAATTGGCCAAAACGTCTGGAAGACCAGGAAAAACCCAACTAATAAATCACTTTTTAATCAATAACAATTGGTTTCTTGTAGATTTACCCGGTTATGGTTATGCTAAAGTTTCAAAAAAAACAAAATCAATATTTCAAGAATTCATCACTGATTATTTCGAAACAAGAGAGCAGTTGGTTTGTGCTTTTGTTTTGATTGACATTCGTCATGAAGCTCAGACAATCGACATTGAATTTATGTCCTACATGGGAGAAAGTGAAATTCCGTTTTGCATTATTTTCACTAAAGCTGATAAAATCAGTAAAGTGAAAATTGATTCTCATATTGCAGCTTACAAGAAACAAATGTTTGCCAACAACTGGGCCGAAATGCCACAATACTTTGTTACATCGGCAACAGAATCAACAGGAAAAGAAGAACTTTTAGGCTATATAGACGAAGTAAATCAAGAGGTTTTCAAAAATAATTCAGAGTTTTAAAACCTTCACCCTTTAAAAAAGAAATCCCAAAACTGAATTTTTAATTTCAGCTTTGGGATTTTTTTAACCTGTCCACAATGAGTTATTTCTTCAATTCTAGTTTCTCAGCAAAATAATCACAGAAGTCTAACATAGTATCCGACATTTTTTCATCATTAGTAGCTCTTTTAAAAGTATCTGCCATAGCCACTAATGTTTGATGAAAGAAAATTTTCATTTCATCAACAGGCATTTCTTTAGTCCACAAATCGATACGCATACTTTCCTTGGCTTTGCTGTCCCAAACATTAAGCATAATTGCTTTAGATTCTGATAGCTCCACTCCTCCGTCCTTTGCAGTCCAAAAAAGCTTTTCCGGTACGCGGTTTTCATCCAATTCGACTAAAAATTTAATTTCTGAGGTATTTTTATTTGACATTATTTCTTGGGTTTGTATTTTGATTTTTCGAAAATTTCTTTGGCATCCATTTTTAACAACTGGTCTACCGTAACATCATTATTCGCCATGTAAGACTTAACAATTTGCCAACCTATCCAAGAACCTACTTGTCCTGGAGAATCATTATCTATTTCTAAATAAAATTTTGAAAAAGGAGCTATATCAATAAAACGAGAAGTCAACTTTTGTTCATCACTAAAAAGCATTTCTCTTTCAATAAAATAACGCCATATATAACTTTCATTTTCTTGACACCAAACAATTTGCTCAGGAGTGTATCCCATTTTTTCGGCATCACTGTATTCTGGAAGCAAAAGATCTTTTAAATAGAGTTCTTTTCCAAAATAAATCATTTGAGACAACAAATTCTTATCTCTTGGAGGAGCAATTTTCCCTACTGAAAAACTCTTCACTACATCTGGCATCATTTGTCTTTCCTCAAAATTTTGTTTCAGATACTTCGGAAAAGTGTAAAACTTATGATCCTTCCCTAAATACAATTCCAACGAAATTAGAACTAAAGAATCTGCATAAATTGCTTTATTCGTATAATCCATATCCGAAATCAATGTAATTACTTTAGGCGCTTTGGTCTTTGGAAAATAATATTTCATATGCTTAACCAAAGCTTCTACATCATTTTGAATCCCCTCTGTAGAAGGATATTTTTTTTGAACTTCATTATACACTTCTCTCCAAATTGGTGCCGTCATTTTGTTTATCCAAACAGTATCATTTATCTGAGGAGAGAAAAAATAAGGATACTTCTTTTTTAGGTTTGACAAGTCCTTTGGAGAAGTCTCGAAGAACTCTTTATCAAAACGTTCCACCTCAATATCTACTGGAGTTTCTTCAATAGTTTTTTCAACTTTACTTTTTTGCTCACATGAACAAAAAAGCAAACAGAAAACTATAGGTAAGAGAAAAAATTTCATATTTATTTTATTTATTTATCAATTCCATGATAGGTTTAAAGAATTATTCGCAAATCTTTATATGCTTTTTCAACCTATATCAAACATCTTCTATTCAATTGTATTATTTTTTTTAAATTTGTTTCCATAGGGACTCTTAAAACTTTGCGTTTATTTTTTTGCAAATATACATCCCTGCTTTTTAAAACTTAAACTATTATGACTAAAAAAAGAACCCTCCAAATCGAAAAAGTAAATACTCACATTGTTGAATGGCTGAAAAGCTATGCTGAAAATTCAAAAGTTAATGGATTTGTAATTGGAATATCTGGCGGAGTAGATTCGGCAGTAACCTCAACACTCTGCGCCCAAACAGGTTTGAAAGTATTATGCGTTGAAATGCCAATTCATCAAGCTCCGAGCCACGTATCAAGAGCCAAGGAACATATTGAGCAATTAAAAAATAGATTCCCTAATGTAACCAATGCTGTTGCTGACTTAACTTCTGTTTTTGAAACATTCAAAAAAGAAGTCCCTACAACTGACAACGAAAGCCTTGTAAATTTATCACTTGCTAATACTCGTGCCCGTTTACGCATGACAACTTTATACTATTTCGCTGGAATTCATGGTTTATTAGTAGCAGGAACAGGAAACAAAGTTGAAGATTTTGGTGTGGGATTTTATACTAAATATGGAGATGGTGGAGTCGACTTGAGTCCAATTGCAGATTTAATGAAATCAGAAGTATATCAATTAGGAACCTATCTTAAAATTCCAAATTCTATTTTGACAGCTGCTCCTACTGATGGATTATTTGGAGATGAACGCACAGATGAAGATCAAATAGGAGCAAGTTATGATGAATTGGAATGGGCAATGAATCTAACTAATTCAGAAACAAACGCAAACGATTTTTCAGAACGTGAAAAAGAAGTTTTAAGAATCTACAAAAAACTTAATCAAAACAACCAACATAAAATGAATCCTATACCAGTTTGTATAATAAACTGTTAAAAAAAAATAATTTGTCCGAAAAATTAGACTTATATAAAAATATTTTTTTAATTTTATATCTTCAAAAACAATCCTAAAACTAAATACCATGATTAAAGTTTGTTTAGCAGATAACTATCCTGTAGTACATTTTGGAATAAAATCGTACTTCAAAGACCATTCGGACATTTCCATCGTTGCTAACGTTGGTAATTTTGCAATGGTAAAAGACATCCTTCTTACCAAAGAAATAGATGTTCTTGTATTGGACCTAGAACTTGAAGGCCTATCAAGTATTTTCGAAATCAAATCGGTTTTGAAAAATTTTCCAAAAACAAAAATTATTTTTTACAGTGGTCTTTCAGAACAGATTTACGCTCCAAATGCTATTAAAGCAGGAGTTTCTGGATTTGTTCACAAAACTGAAAAACTGGAAACTTTAGGTCAATCGATCATCAAAGTAAACCAAGGCAAAATCATCATGAATGAAACAGTGATGAAAAACATTGCTTTGATTGCAAAACAAAGCAAAAGCGAGCGTTTGTACAGAAAACTTTCAAATCGTGAAGTAGAAGTATTGCGTTATTTAAGTGATGGTAAGAAAAACCACGAAATCGCTGAGATTTTATCGCTTAACGAAAAAACAATCAGTACTTACAAATTACGATTGTTAACTAAATTAAACGTTACGAATCTAGTAGATTTAGTAAACAAAGCTAAAACTTTAGAAATCGTTTAACTGTAGCGCGACATGACTCTTCCTAATTTTTTTGAAAAAGAATTAATTAGTTTATAGTAGTCCATCGCCATAGACATAGACTCTGTATTATCTGAACCTGGTTCATTTGATACAGAGTTTTTTAATTCCTCTATAATTTTATCAACCAAATACCAACGCATCGTCAAAATTGTTTCTGAAACATATTGACTGATAGTTTCATTTTTAGTTTTAGGGATGATGTTTTGTCCTTCCCAATTATGCAACACCAATCGCTCATCTTCCATCAAGATATCTGTAACTTCTTGAGCAAAGTCGGAATTTAAATGCATTAAATATTTTTCAAATTCTAAATTTTCATTTTGAAGAAAATATTGAATTATATCATTAAAAATATCGCGAAATAAAGGATTGGCTAGTTCCACCTCATCTTCTTGCAAGCTCAAATAAATCCTTTGATAAACTTTATATTCTTTCTTTTCCGTTACATTTTCAATTTCACCCGATTCATTTGTTCGTAAATAAACATCTTCAAACTCCTCAGTTTTATTTCCATACAATAAAAGAATCTCAATTATTTTACGCTCCAAACGATACAGCACATCAACTTTTGCTGCTTGAACTGGATTTTCATTTTTTACAATTTCAAAAGCTTTTTGTTCCTGTTTTGCTTTTTTCCCTACTTCGGCAACATCTTTTTGAACTAGCTGCGCCAAAGTACTTGTCAAAACCTGCTCCGAAATATCCATTATTCTGGAACATTCCTGAATGTAAATTTCACGCTGAATTCTATCTGGAATTTTCGAAATACTTGCCACCATATCCCGAATCAAATCGGCTTTCTTAACGGGATCATTTTTGGCATCATTCATCAAAAGAGATGCTTTGAACTGAATAAAGTCCTTCGCATTATTTTCTAAATATGCAACCAAATCTTCATAAGACGTTTTTCTGGCAA
>DATEOV010000020.1:0-11894 GCA_035273645.1 Flavobacterium sp.
TACTAATGAAATGGTATATCCAATTAATTCAATAAACACCATTTTTAAGTCCGATTCTATCAATCAGAAAAACATATAGTAGTGTAAATACTAAAATTAATTATTTCAATACCGATACTGTTAGTAGATATGCAAACAAGAATATAATTATACTTTTTCTTCATTTTTTGCTTGCATATCCGCTATAGTTAATATTAGAATCCCAATCTATTTTTTAATATTTTTTTTCTCAATTTTCATATAATCACTAATTACCTTATCAGAAATCTTCGGGTTTGCTCCTTCTTCCCCAGCTACTAAAGCCCCAATTGCACAAGCATAATTCAATGACTTTTGAGGCGACTTCCCTCTTAGTAACCTTACTATTAATGATGCTAAAAATGAATCTCCTGCACCAACAGTATCCACTACTTTAATAAAGTAACCGCTATTATAATAAAATTTTTCATTATAATACAAAACAGCTCCAAATGCGCCTTTAGTAACGCATACTTGTTTTGTATTAGTTTTGTCAGCAATAAATTTAATATTTTGCTCAAAAGAATTATAGGGGGAATCCAGTTTTCTGCTTATTTCATATAATTCTTCATCGTTAAGTTTAATGAAATCAGCTTTCATCATAAGCTCTACTAATACATCAGTTGTATAATAAGGTGCTCTTAAATTGGCATCAAAAACTTTAAATTTTGCATCTTCTAATAAAGCATTTAAAGTTGACCTAGATTCTTCATCCCTACAGATTAAACTTCCGAAAATAAAAACATCAGCTTCAGAAACTTTTGTATTAATATCATCATTAAGTGCTATTTTATCCCATGCAGATGGATATAAAATATCATATGATGCATTCCCCTTTTCATTAATCATTACATTAACTACTCCGGTTTTATACTCTTCACTAACTTGAAGTATACCCGTATCAATACCATTTTCAGATAAAAAAGAAATAATTTCTTTGCCATCAGCATCGGAACCAACTTTACTAATTATAGTTGATTCTGCACCAAAGGATTTCATTCTAAGTGCAACATTTAATGGTGCTCCTCCTATTTTCTTGTGAGTTGGAAAAACATCCCATAATACTTCTCCATATGTTACCGCTTTCACTTTAAATAATTTAATCATTTTTTCTAATTTTAATAAATTAAAGGGTAAGCGCATCGACTTACCCCATAACTGCTTAACTTAATCTAACCTTACTTTGTATACGAATAATTAATGGAATTACGATAAATCCCTTTCTTATTCTGGTTTTGTCACCTGAAGATCTGAAACTGTAAAATTTTGTCCTTCCGCTATGATTCCCCATTTATTTTTATCCCTTCCATAAATACGATTGCTCAATGCTGCTTTTCCGTTAATGTAAAGAATACAAACACTTCCCTCGGCAACAATTTCAACATCATATTTCACGCCAGATTGAAATTTAAACGGAATCCTGGTAACTTCTTGTGAAGCCGAATTATATCCTACAATTTTACCTTGACTAGGCTCAAAAGCAATTTTATAATAACTTCCGCCATCATTGGTCTGAAATACAAAACCAGCTGAACCAGTTGCATTCCCTAGAGTGAATTGCCCTTTTATCTTAACTTTTTTCTCAATATTTTTAAAAAGTATCATCGCCTTCCCGGATACCCCCTCTAAATTATAAGTACCATTACTTTCTGTGACATTACCTAAAGTATTATCAGTTTCAACCTTGATGCTTTTAGCAAATAGATCTTTTACCGATTGTGGTGCTTGAGTTCCAAGAGTTCCGTCTGTATTTTGTGTCAACTCATGGATAACCATATTTCCGGCCCATTCTTTATTCCCATTATCATTCTCAGGCGATTTTCTGGCGTTCCAACCAAAAACATAACGCTTGCTTCCATCTGAAGCTGTTTTTCCTGCATAGAAATATTCACCATCAACCATATCATTTTCCGGAATAAGCCAAGGTCCATTAATTGAAGATGCCATTCTATAATGTGTTCCTTTTGAACTGCCCCAGTTTTCAGAGAAAAATAAGTACCAATAATTGCCCATTTTAAAAATATCAGCACATTCCATCATCAGATAATTCTCTTCTGGTGTGGTAGTATAAATCGGTTGCTGAACAGTCCAATTGCCGGATACAGGATCCTCACTTGTAAAATGCAACAAAACGGCTTTCCTTCCTGGCTCAGTTTGGGTGCTTACAATCATTGAGTATTTTTTTAATTCCTCATTATAAAACACATGAGGATCTCTAAAATCATAATTATAGTATCCAGTAGGTGCGGTGATTTTAAACGAAGGAACTTTTGTCCAGTTTTTCAAATCGGTGCTTGTGGCACACAATACGCTTTCCCTTGCATTCGATTGCATAAAAGCTGGCGTTTCATTGTGACCTGTATAATAAAAGTAATATACGTTGCCCACTTTAACAACTGAACCTGTTCCTATGGCAAAATCCGGATCGGTAGCATCTCCGAATGGAATCATTTGACCCTCATAAGAAAATTTAACTAAATCAGTGCTTTGAAATTCATGGATATCATGAAAACCTTTTCCGGCTGGTTTATTCTGTGCATCGTGCAGAAAAAAGATATGGAATTTTCCATTATCAAAATAAGGCATTATATCTCCTGTATAACCTGCACTGTAGTAAGGATCCGTACCACCCATCCATTGGGATGGTGGCACAGGATAGATACTTGTCATTTCTACGGGACCTCCAGAAATGGAACCCCCAATATATGTGTCATCATTTTGACTGCAGGAAACCAGCGAAAAAAAGATTGACGACAGCAGTACTATTTTTTTATATTTCATTTTGATTGTAGTTAGTCTAATTAATTTTCAATTAAATAATTAATACTGTTTTGTGTCAATAGCTTAATGTTGCTCAAAAATTCATTAGGTTGACTTGGCACGCCGCTGCTATTGGTTTCATTGTACCAGTCGTAAGCACCCATTGAGATTACAATTACGTTTTTATCTGTGGCATTATTTGGCCACTCCGCAATAGTTACACGACCATCAAGGGAATTATCCCAAGCCTCGCTCGCTAAATTTGTACCTCCTGTTTGGTTTCTCCAACCTTCACCATTAACATAACCTCCCCATTCTGGAACAAACCACCACGCTGTATGATTCAACCTAAAAGTACCACTCTGCAATAAATTTGCTTTTCCGGTTTCGTAAGTAGTTAGTCCTTCGAAAATAGGATGGGTTTCATGTCCAACAAAAGACATTCCCCATGAATTTCCATCTACAAACCCATTTGGAGGAAAATCTCCAAAAACGTTGTTTGGTCCTTTTCCGGAAGGAACTATCCCTAAAGCATCAACATATTGCGACGCAAAAGTTGTCAATAATAAATTCCCTCCATTGGCACGGTAATTTTTCAAAGCATCTGTAACAACAGGATTGTAAGCTACTGCAGGCAAATTCGTAGCCGAATCAAAATGCCACCATATTACATCCACTTCACTTAAATCAGCCCCATTTAGAATACTATCAAATGATATGTATTTCGCTCCTGGGAAATTTTGGAACAACCAGTCTGCAGCGGTAATTTCATCCATATTTGTTATTTCTGCTCTTGTTGGCGCCGTCCCTAAGAATGCAACGACTAAACCAGTTACAGGTACACCAACATTAGCGGTATAATTAACACTTTTCCCATTAGATGTTACTACGAATATAACTGGATTGGTAAAGTCAATAGTAGTTCCTGATGCCGGAGCAATTGAAACTCCTTGCGTTAATTCTATTACAGGCTGAAGAGCCGTCAAATTGGTGTTTTCAGGTAAAGTCATTGTAATAGTTTTACTCACATCATTGATCATTGCCTCAACAGAATTGATTTTAAAACTCTTAATCGGACTCAAGACAACAACCGTAACAGTATAATCTTTATACAAATTACCATTCACAACTCTAAACTTAACAGGGTTCGTAAAATTTATCGGTTTCGTTAGATCCAAATTTGCTGTAGCTCCTTCCTGCAATGAAACTTCAGGGATAACAGCAGTAATTTCAGATCCGTAAGGCATCGTAACATTTATACTTCCTGTCTTTTGATCAATGGTTCCATTAACTCCATTTATTTTAAAAGCGGTAACATTTGATGGAGAATCAACCTCAAAACCACCATTTTCAAAACTGTCTTCGCAAGCTGAAATCACGAAAATCAATGCCAATGCCATAAAGACTTTAGCCATATTTTTATATATTAATTGTTTCATACTTTTCGTTTTATAAATGATTAATAACCTGGGTTTTGTTTGTATAATCCTTGGCTGAAATTAATTTGCTTTAATGGAATTGGACAATACTCTTCTTTATTTTTATCAAAAAAGGCTTCTTGATAATAGGTGCGTTTTGTTTTTTCTCCGGCATAAAAGTCATTCATAACCTGATCTGTAACGCCCCAACGAACTAAATCAAAAAATCGATTTCCTTCCATTGCCAGCTCTAAACGTCTTTCCCAACGCAATGCCTTACGAGCAAAATCTTGCGTCCAAGAACAATTTGTTCCATTAATATAGGGGCTTATTTTAAAATTAGTAACGTAAGGAAGTCTTCCTGTACTTTCTGACGCTCTATTTCTAATGTCATTAATCAATGGCAAAGCTTCATCTTGTCTTCCTAATTCAATTAAAGCTTCGGCACGCATTAATAATACATCTGCATAACGGATTTGTATTCTGTTTTTTGAATTTCCATAGAATGGATCAATGTTTACTACACAACTACAGCTTGGAGCTACGTTTTCTTTTAAAGAAGCATAATAACCATAAGTTCCTGGAGATCTTACCCAAGCCTCAACATATAGAAATTCAGGGTCGTATTTATAGGGTAGACCTGGCATTGCAACAGTGTGATATAATCTTGGATCGACGGTGAAATCGTCAATTTTTTTATAATCAAAATCTGTGTCATTATAGGTGTCAAATTCCGGCAAACCGTTTGATCCCGTTTTAAATGCATTAACTAAATTCTGACTTGGTTTGTGGAAATCACAACATCCTAATCCTTGTGGAGTTGAAAGTACATCTGAAAAATTTAATCTGCCATATAAAGTTCCATCACTATCCGAAAATTGAATTGAAAAAATGGATTCTGGTCCGTTTTCAAAACTGCCCGGTAAAAAGTTATTTGCAAAATCAGACTCTAAAGAAGCGGAACCCACAACTTTATCGGTAGCATCAATAACTTCTTGTAGGTGCTGTTGACTTATACCTGTTACCGAAAAATTATCATCTTGAGTATAAGCTTGATATAAACGCGTTTTTGCTAAATAGGCATAGGCTGCCTTTTTTGTGGCTCTTCCAACTTGCGTTTGAGTATCCGGCAAAACAGTTGCTGCCGCCTGAAAATCTTCGGCAATTTTATTCCACAACTCCTCATTTGATAAATCATGATTCGAGATTGTATTGTAGTTTTCAACAGGAACATCTTCCGTAATGTAAGGAACGTTTCGAAACATAATTTTAAGCATAAAATAAAAGTGACCTCTCAAAAAACGCATTTCGGCAATTCTTGTTTTTTTCAATGGATAATCTGCTTCGTTAAGTTGTTCCAATGCATTCAATGCTTTATTCGCTCTGGAAACTCCAACATAACTGATGTACCAAAATGAATCCAATTCTCCAAAATCAGGTCTAATGTTATTTGACACTTCAAAAAAATGAAAATCCTGAATATCGTTTGTTCCACTTCCTCCTTTATAGGCATCATCGGAACGAACATTTCCAAAAGGCCATAAACTATATGGAGAGTCATAATGGTCATTACCCAATTGGGCATACGCAGCATTCATATAACCATCGATGGTTTCTGGTGTAATAATATCTTTTTCAGATAAAACCCCTCGCGGTTCGTTTTCTAGAAAATCAGAGCAGGAAGAGAATATCCCCAACACCAAAAATCCTGTTATATATAGTATCTTTTTCATGTTTATTTTATTTGATAGTTAGTTAAAGTGCCAAATTAAGTCCAATTGTAAATGTCATTGGCTGTGGATATCCAAATGCAGGACTTTCTGGATCTACACCTGTGAATTCTTTAGCATCTATTATAAATAAATTTTGCCCGCTTACGTAAAGGCGGAAAGTATCCAAGCCTGTCTTTTGCAAGAAATCCTTTGGCATAGTGTATCCCAATTGCAAAACACGAAGTTTTAAATAATTCCCGTTTTCTACATAGTAAGTCGAAAATCTAGATTCTGCATTTTTATCTACTGTTGTCAAAGCTGGAATTGAAGAATTCGGATTGTCTAATGACCAAGCGTTAAGTAAACGAGTTCCTTTGTTAGATCCCACATCGTCCACACTCCAAAAATCTGTCTGATATTTTTTTGAATTGACAACATCAACGTCATTTATTCCTTCCCAAAACATAGTGAAGTCAAAACCTTTATATCGTAGGCCTAAATTAAATCCGTACTGATATCCTGCATTCGGATTTCCTATCCAAGTACGATCTTTATCAGTAATAGTTCCATCGCCATTCAAATCCTGATAACGAATACGTCCAAGGCCTTTCCCTTCCTGATTGGCCGAATTATCAACTTCGTCTTGGCTTTTAAACAATCCATCGGCTACATAACCGTACATCGAATTTATTGGACGACCTAAAATATTGTCATTTACGCCATCTCCTCCATAATTATTTTTAACTTCAGCTGGCAATTCCGTAATTTTATTTTTATTGGAAGATAAATTAACCGATACATCATATTTAAGTCCAAACGAAGTTTCATCTTGATAACCTAAAGTAAATTCCCATCCTTTATTTTCCATCGAAGCCCCATTTACCCAGCGGTCTCCTCCTTCACCAATTACTCCCAGGTAAGGAGGCAATACTAAAATATCATCAGTCTCTTTTAGATATAAATCTACCGAACCGCTTAATTTTTGATTAAAAAATCCAAAATCTAAACCTATGTTCGTTTGGGTTGTAGTTTCCCACTTTAAATCATCATTACCAGATTGGGTCGCAATAAATCCAGATGGCAATAAACCGTTTCCATTTCCTGCTATATCATAAGCCGTTCCAAAAGAAGTTGCCCAAGTAGGGCTTCCACCTGCATAATTTGCTACATACAGCGAATACACCGCTGTATTACTGATTTCCTGATTTCCAGTTTGTCCCCATCCTGCGCGAAGTTTTAAATCGGAAATCACAGAAGCATTGTCTTTTATGAAGTTTTCATTACTGATTCTCCATCCTGCAGAAACCGCAGGAAAAGTACCAAACTGGTTGTTTTTTCCAAAACGAGAAGAACCGTCACGACGAATTGTACCTGAAACTAAATAACGATTATCATACTCATAATCCGCTTTTCCGAAGTAAGAAAGCAAAGAATAAGCAGTTGAAGTCCCGCTTGTAAACGACTCTCCTGTTCCTGCATCAGGATACATATAATCCGGCGTTTCTATTAAAAAATCTTCTTTACGCAAAGTATTAGTATCAAAAACGTCTTTGTACATTTCTGTTCCAGCCATCAAATTCAAATTACTTTTTCCTGATTTCAAACTGTAAGTTGCGGTGTTTGTCCAAGTCCACTTATCGCTTACAGATTGATCAATAGTAACCGAATTTTGGTCGTTTTGTAAATAACCTGATTTATAACTTCTTTGCAAAGAACGTTTGTTATAATAGCTATAATCAATACCAAAACTTGTTCTAACATGAAGATTTTTAATGATCTCCAAATCGGCATACGCATTACCAAAAAGTCTCAAATAATCGTATTTATTATCTTTATTATATTCTAATAACCTTACAGGATTTTGTCTGTCGTTCATACCTCCAACCGGTCCTCCCCATCCTTTTCCGTCCACGGTATGAACCGGAATTAAAGGTAAAGCGCGAAGTGCAGGATCAAGAACTCCAGGATCTGTTACTTCATTGGTTCTGTTAAAACTAAAATTTTCCCCTATAACTAATTTTCCGTCAAAATACTTATAAGAACCATTCATTCTAGCTGATATTCTTTCGAATTCTGTTGTTTTTACAACACCTTCGTTATTATAATAGCCAAGAGAAAACAAATAGCTACCTCTTTCTGAACCATTTGAAACTTCCAAATCATAGGATTTAGCAATTCCGGTTTGTGAAATTTCTTTATACCAGTCCGTATTAGAAGATTTTAGTGTTTGCCCGGCATCTAAATATTCAGGCACCAAAACATTGTTCAATTGTGGCTTGTTATTTACTACTGACCAGTCAAACTGATAACTCAAATTATTATTATTCGGATTTAATCCATCATTGATATTAGCTTGCCATAGAGCTTGGCCAAATTGTTCAGCATTTAAAACTTCCTGCTTTCTTGCATAATTTGAGAAAGAAGTGTACTGATTAAAATTAATTTTAGTTTTCCCTTCTTTTCCTTTTTTGGTAGTAATAATAATTACACCATTTGAAGCGCGAGAACCATAAATACTGGCAGATGATGCATCTTTCAAAACCTGCATTGACTCAATATCATTGGGATTTAATTCATGCATCCCTGATTTAGTTGGTATTCCGTCAATTACATAAAGTGGGTCTGTATTATTTAAAGTTCCAACTCCACGTATAACAACTTTTGTGTTTCCCCCGCTTGGAGAACCATCCGATGAAACTTTTACCCCAGCTATTCTTCCTTGTAAAGCTTTGATTGGGTTTGGTTCCGGCTGTTTCATTAATTCTTTCATATTAACAACAGCTACTGCCCCAGTAATATCTCTTTTCTTTTGTTTCGTATAACCTACTACAACAACCTCATTCAATTGTTTATTTTCTGGATTTAATGCAATCTTTAATGTGGTTCTACCATTAACCGCAATCGTTTGAGAAGTATACCCCATAAAAGAAACTATGAAAGTAGCATCAGGAGAAACATTTTGGACAGAAAATTTTCCATCAAAGTCTGTAGAAGCACTTTTATTGGTGCCTGAAATAAGTATGTTAGCTCCTGGAATTGGCAGCCCATCATTAGAAGAAATTACGGTACCGTTTACTATTATTTCCTGAGCAGTGGTTGCAAGCAGCGGAAAGAATAAAAACAGTAAATAAAAAATTTTACTTTTCATAAATTTGTGGTTTTAGTTAATGGTTAATTGGTTAGTTATTAAATTATTGATTTCAATATCTTCCGTTGAAGAAGCTGAAAAATGGGTGAATGGCTGGGTTGTAAAAAATAATTCCGTCATTACTTTTTCACCATTGTTATAAAATATTTCAATTGAAGTTTTATCAAGTACAATTTTAAGGTCAACTGTTTTTTGATTTTCATTCAAAAACGCTTTTGAAATAGTTGAAGCAAATTTTTCAGAAAAGTTTGTTTTTCCAGATTTTGAACGATCCAGAAATAAGAAGTTCTCCGAATTGTTAATTCCAAAAGTTACCGATTCGCCTTTTGCATTTGATAATGTGAAATTGTAAACAGCATTTTTCAAGTTTTCCAATCTAAAAGAGATTACGGCTTTAGTCAGATCTACTTTACCCGATGACACAATTTCAAGTTTTTCTTTTGCTACCAGCTTTTTCTCTTTTTTGGTTTTAGAAAAATACTTCTCCAATTCTAAAACAGGATTACTGATCAAACTATAATCGTCATCCTTTTTTACCAATTGAATTTCACGCGGTATCGTCATACTGCTTCTCCATCCAGTTGTTGGTACTTCTTGAGCATAATCCCAATTTGACATCCATCCGATAAATAATTTTCTGCCGTCAGAACTTGGAATATTATTCCAGGTAACTCCTGCATAGTTATCTTTACCATAGTCCAGCCAAACCGCTTTTTCAGTTGCAACTCTTTTTGCAAAATTGGTGTCTAAAGTAAAAGTTGTACCGTCAAAATCTCCTATAAAGTATTGCGTTCCCGAGCCCCCATTTGCTCCCCCCGGATTCAAACTTTGAATTAAAACCCATTTGGTTTCATTAGTTCCTTCGACCTTCATCTGAAAAAAGTCTGGACATTCCCAAACACCGCCATGTGCACCGATGTCCTTCCCAAAATCGGATGCATATTCCCAGTTTTTAAGATTTTTAGATTTATAAAACTGAGCACGGTCTTGTGCTGCCAATACCATTATCCATTGCTTATGGGTTTCATCCCAAGTCACTTTTGGATCACGAAAATCACGAATTCCAGGGTTCTTCACGACAGGATTTCCTTCCTCAAATTTCTGCCATGTAAAGCCATTGTCATTCGAATACGCTATATCTTGCTGCTCGACATCGATTTTATTTTCTTTTTCCTTTGTCATATCATGCAAAGTATAAATCGCCACAATTGGAGCTGTTTTACCAGTACCCAAACCCGAAGTGTTATTCACATCAACTACGGCGCTTCCAGAAAAAATATATTTATCTTTATCTGGATAAATTGCTATTGGCTGCTCTTCCCACTTAATTAAATCTTTACTGATTGCGTGCCCCCAATGCATCGGTCCCCACTTATTTCCATCAGGATAATATTGGTAAAACAAATGATAATTCCCATTGGCAAAAAACATTCCGTTAGGATCATTCATCCATCCTTTTTTTGGCGTAAAATGAAAATTAGGACGGTATAGCTGCTCCTCGACAGAAGTTGTCTTAACATCAGTAATTTGCGCAGCGACCGAATAGGGTTTGCATCCTACTATAGACAGCAATACGGCACTACAGAATGCCAGCGGTAGATGTTTCTTTGATTTCATTTTTATCTATATTTTTATTAGTTAGTTTATCACTCATTGCTTCTAAAGAAATTCCTTTGGTTTCCGGCATAATAAAAGTCACAAACAGTAATTGCAATACCATCATTAATGCAAAAATTAAGAATACGGTAGCCGTCCCTATTTCAGAGAACAACATTGGAATCAATGATGGAATTATGGCTGCCAAAACCCAATGCACGGAACTTCCAAAAGCTTGTCCTGAAGCTCGAATATGATTTGGAAAAATTTCTGAGATGAAAACCCATATAACTGCTCCTTGACCAATGGCATGTGAAGCAATAAATATGAAAAGAAAAATAGGTACCGATAAACCTCCCCAGTTGTAATAAAAAGAGGCGGATACTAAACCCAACGAAATAATATACCCAACAGAACCGATGTACATTAACAACTTTCTTCCTAATTTGTCGATTAATGCAACTCCGATTAAAGTAAATATAAGATTGGTAATTCCAATTCCGATACTGCTTAACAAAGCAGTATTTTGTCCTAGACCAGCTTCTTCAAAAATTCTTGGAGCATAATATAAAAAGGCATTAATTCCTGAAAATTGATTAAAAAACGCAATCAAAAAAGCTAAGATTAACGGAAAACGATATTTCTTCATGAAAATATTCTCATGATTTTTAGCACGATTTTCATTGCTGTCATCTATCAAACTTTTAATATCTGCAGAAGGATCAATTTTGAAAAGTATCAAACGTGCTTCATCAATACGGTTTTTAGACAGCAACCACCTTGGACTTTCCGGAATGACCAATATAAAAAGTAAATAAATTAATGAAGGGAATGCTTGAACTCCAATCATCCATCGCCAGGAATTTTCTCCAATATCCTTTAAAAAATAATTAGAAATAAACGCCACTAAAATTCCCAATACAATATTAAACTGGTATAAAGCAACTAATCGTCCTCGCTTATCGGCTGGAGCAATTTCGGAAACGTAGGCAGGAGCAGCAATTGTTGAAGCCCCAACGCCGATACCACCGATAAATCTAAATACTGCAAAAACATAAGGATCATTAGCAAATGCTGCGCCAATTGCTGAAACTAAAAACAAAATTCCTATCCAGAATAATGTCTTTTTTCTACCAATTTTATTTGTTGGGATTCCACCAAATATGGCACCAATAACCGTGCCCCAAAGTGCCATTGCCATAACAACAGATCCATGAAAAGCATCAGATGAATGCCAAAGAA
>DATEOV010000021.1:0-4770 GCA_035273645.1 Flavobacterium sp.
AAACATCCACTAACCTCAAAGAAGAGGAAACTCGAGCTAGACAAGAGAGCAAGAAAATGGAAGATATTAATGTAAAAATCAAGCAAAAACTGGAAAGCTATCAAGAATTGTACGATAGTAACCAAAAGACGATTTACATTGGTCAAAAAATAGAGGATATAGCTGAGAAATATTTCAATAATAAAAACAAAAAAGACCTAATTGGCGAGTTTTTGAAGATTGTTGAAATAGAAAATTCCAAACGCAAAAAAGCCACTCCGAAAGAGGCTAAAGCGATAATCCAAAAGAAAAAGGAAATTATCGAGGAAGTTACCGTTGTTGTGGAAGAAATCCGCAAGGAAAAGAAAGAAAAGAAATTAAAACCAGTAATCGAAAAACCAAGGCCTATTCTAAAAGTTGGTGACAGAGTGCGAATGCTGGACGGAAAATCAGTTGGAAGTATTGATAAGATTGAGAAAAACAAAGCAGTTGTCAATTACGGTTTGTTTACTTCAAAAGTCAGTTTGGATGAATTGGAGTTTGTTGAAGCAGCTAAGAAATAGTATTCAGTTGGTAGATTTTAGTGTTCAGTAACAAAATGAAACACAAATAGAAAATAAATGCAAAACCTCCCTATTAATAAAAAAATAATCCTTTTCGACGGTGTTTGCAATCTTTGCAATTCGGCGGTTCAATTTGTGATTAAACACGATAAAAAAGATGTTTTTCGATTCGTGGCTTTGCAATCTGATTTGGGAAGGGAGATTCTCAACTATATTGGGATTGATGCTAAAAATATTGACAGTATTGTTCTGTACGAACCTGGAGTTGCCTATTATTATAAATCGGATGCAGCTTTGCAAATTGCTAGAAGTTTGGATGGTTTATTTTCTTTTGGAACAGTTTTTAAAATTATTCCAACAGGAATAAGAAACTACCTATATGACTACATAGCAAGGAATAGATACGAATGGTATGGCAAGAAAGAAAGTTGTATGATTCCAACTCCTGAATTGAAAATAAAATTTTTGGAATAATTCTGGTTTCATGATAAATGTCATCTCTTTACACGTATTGATGTCATAAATTTGACACATCTTAATATTTAATTTTTATAAGAAGTTTTGTCACTTTGTTCATAGTGAAAGCGATACGTTTATAATGGTAGTTGTTTTCGGATTGGTAATTATTGGTTTAAATTGAAGCTGTGATAAAGATGACGAATTCTGAAAAAATGAAATGATTAGTTTTTTTTGTCTAAAAAAAAGAGGATGCCTTTCTGTGGACATCCTTTTTTTGTTTTTAAGATGTACGAAACTAGCATTTTTATGAAACCAAAAGACCTAGCCCTGCTATTCACTACAATCTTTATGGTTTTTCTTTAAAACCATAAAGATTGTAGTGAATAGCAGGAAGTAGCTCCAAAAAAATGGATAAAAAAAAGCCTCAAATTCTATTGTAATTTGAGGCTTTCAGTTTATTAATGAATTAATTATCTAATCAATTTTCTGTACTTCAATCGTTTTGGAGTTAAATCACCACCTAAACGTTTCTTCTTGTTTTCTTCATAATCAGAGAATCCTCCTTCGAAGTAATATACTTCAGAGTCACCTTCGAAAGCTAGAATGTGTGTACAAATTCTGTCCAAGAACCATCTGTCGTGTGAAATCACTACAGCACAACCTGCGAAATTCTCTAAACCTTCTTCAAGTGCACGTAGTGTATTTACGTCCAAATCATTCGTTGGTTCATCCAGTAACAATACGTTTCCTTCTTCTTTCAAAGTCATTGCCAAGTGCAAACGGTTACGTTCACCACCAGAAAGCATCGATACTTTTTTGTTCTGTTCGCCACCTCCGAAGTTGAAACGCGATAAATAAGCTCTTGAGTTTACTTGTTTTCCTCCCATCATAATTAATTCCTGACCATCGGCAAAGTTTTCCCAAATGGATTTATTTGGATCAATATTAGAGTGCGCCTGATCTACATAAGCGATTTTCACTGTATCACCAACTGAAAATTCACCGCTATCAGTAGCTTGCTCTCCCATGATCATTTTGAAAATAGTAGATTTACCAGCACCGTTTGGTCCGATAATTCCAACAATTCCAGCTTGTGGCAAAGTAAAATTCAAGTTATCGTATAATAATTTGTCTCCAAAAGCTTTGGCAACATTCTTGGCTTCGATAACATTTGTACCTAATCTTGGACCATTTGGAATGTAGATTTCCAAGTTTTCGTCCAATTGTTTTTGGTCTTCGTTCAAAAGTTTATCGTAGTTCTGTAAACGTGCTTTTTGCTTGGTTTGACGGCCTTTCGCACCTTGACGAACCCAGTCCAACTCACGTTCTAAGTTTTTACGACGTTTAGAAGCTACTTTTTCTTCCAATGCCATTCTGCTTGATTTTTGATCTAACCAAGAAGAATAATTTCCTTTCCATGGAATACCTTCACCTCTATCCAATTCCAAAATCCAACCTGCAACGTTATCCAAGAAATATCTATCGTGTGTTACTGCAATTACAGTTCCTGAATATTGTGCCAAATGTTGCTCTAACCAAAGCACAGATTCTGCATCCAAGTGATTCGTAGGCTCATCCAAAAGCAATACATCAGGTTGTTGCAATAACAAACGACATAAAGCAACACGACGGCGCTCCCCTCCTGAAAGGTTTTTGATAGGTGTATCTCCTTCCGGCGTACGCAAAGCATCCATTGCGATTTCTAGTTTCGTATCGATTTCCCAAGCACCAAGAGCATCAATTTTGTCCTGCAAAGCAGCCTGACGATCCATTAATTTATCCATTTTGTCTGGATCAGAATAGTTTTCCTCAAGACCAAATAAATCATTGATTTTGTTGTATTCTTCCAAAACTGCCATTGTTTCGGCAGCACCTTCACGAACAATTTCGATAACCGTTTTAGAATCATCAAGAATTGGTTCTTGTTCCAAATAACCTACAGTATAACCAGGTTGAAAAACAACATCTCCTTGATAGTTCTTGTCAACTCCTGCTATAATTTTTAAAAGAGATGATTTTCCAGAACCATTTAGACCAAGGATACCAATTTTCGCTCCGTAAAAGAAACTCAAATAAATGTTCTTAAGAACTGGTTTATCTGCTCCCTGATAGGTTTTACTCAATTTTTGCATTGAGAAAATTACTTTTTTATCGTCTGACATGTTTAAATGTTTTAATTTATGTGATTAATTAGTTGGTTTTGAATGTAAATTACAATCTGCCTTTTAGAGAACTAAATACCCAAGCAATGGCAAAGAAACCGATTCCAACGGCGCCAAATCCCCAGCCAGAAACATCTCTGTATTTGAAAACACCTAATCCTATAAGTAATAATCCCATGATTATCATTATAAGAGTAGCCCATCCTAAAATAGTATTTTTATTCATTCCCATAAGTGTAGTATTTGTTTTTAGAGAGGTGCAAATATCGGTATTTTTTAGAACATTTTTTAATTAAAAAAGTTATTCCTGATACAAAATTACAGCACTCCTGCTTGGAATTGTTATAGATTGATTTTTAATTGTTTCAATTCCGTTTTGGTTGATAATTTCGCCATTGCAAATCATTTTCCAAGTTCCTTCAATGGTTTGTTTTGCTTCTTTGTCATCTCCATTAAAATAGACTCTGATGTTCTTCCATTTGTCCCCATTGGCATAATTTTTTAAGGTATATCCAACTAGTAAGAAATCATTTATTGTTAAAAATTCCAAATGTTCTTGAATCATCTTTTCGGATGTCATTTTGAATGCGGGATGATTGTTTCTTAACGCAATCAGGTTTTCGTAGTATTGAACCAATGCTGCATTCTCGTATTTCCAGTTCCAATCTATTTTATTGATGCTGTCTGGAGATTTATAAGAGTTCTCAACACCCATTTTCGTTCGCTTCATTTCTACTCCCATATGTAGAAAAGGAATACTTTGTGAAGTCAAAATGATGGTATTAGCTAATTTGTCCATTTGTATCAACTCCTTTTCGGTCGCTTTGGGATTGGCTATTTTTAGTTTGTCGTACAAAGTGTTGTTATCGTGACAAGATACATAGCCAATAACTTTTGTTGGGCTGTCTGAATATGGGAATTGCGCATAACCTCTTTTTGAATCATATTTTATTTGAGGATGATTTGTGGAAGCAACAATTCCGAATTGAATTACTTCTTTGTAATTCGGATTTCCGCTTACAAAACCTTTTTCGATAACATTAGACCAATGTCCTTTTACGCCATCTCTTATGTCATCTGAGAAAACAGAAATGTCATTTAACTTTTTAGCATTGTTTTTTAAAGCTCTCTTTTCTATTGGCAAAGGTGAGTCACCTGCTGTCCACCCCTCGCCATAAAGAAAAATACTTGGATCAATTTTCTTTAATTCTGCCGAAATAATATTCATCGTTTCAATATCGTGAACCGCCATTAAGTCAAATCGAAATCCATCGATATGATATTCTTTTACCCAATATTTAAGTGATTCCAGTATGAATTGTCTAGCCATGATTCGGTCGGAGGCAAATTCATTTCCGCAAGCTGTTGCATCCGAACGTTTTCCATCAGGCCAACTTCTGTAGTAATAACCAGGAACCAATTGGTCAAAAATATCAGTAGAGCTGGTGTGATTGTAAACCACATCCATTACCAGACGAATTTTAGCTTCATGTAAAGCCAGAACCATTTGTTTGTACTCCTGCATGCGTACCAATCCATCAAAAGGGTTAGTTGAATAGGAGCCTTCTAAAGAGTTGTAATTCTGTGGGTCATATCCCCAATTGTAT
>DATEOV010000022.1:0-2095 GCA_035273645.1 Flavobacterium sp.
CCAACAAAATTCGTGTTCAATGGAACTCCGTCGATACTGCCGCTCAGGTTTAAAACCTCATTTCTCATGAAAGTAGCATTCCCTGTCAAAGTAAGGGTCATATTTTCATTACGGATTAAATCATAACTAAGAGTAGCCTCTATACCTTCGTTAAGGATGCTGCCTACATTGGCCATAACAGTATTGAATGGGTAAGGAGGCTGCGGAACAGTATAATTAAACAATAAATTATCTGTAGTAGCAGTATAAGCATCAATAGTTCCTCTAAGTTTAGTGTCTAAAAGTGCAAAATCAAGACCAATATTAGTTTGTTTTTTGGTTTCCCATTTCAAATCTGGATTATCATTTTGAATGATACCATAGTTAGTAATTTGAGAACCTCCAAAATAAGTTACACCTGAACTTCCTACTAAAGAAAGTGATTGTTGTGGTCCTAATCCTTGTTGGTTACCTGTCTCTCCGTATCCTCCGCGTAATTTCAATTCATTGAAAAGGGTTTGATTGGCCATAAAAGGTTCTTTGTCAATTGACCATCCCAAAGATACCGAAGGGAAATTACCCCATTTATTATTTTCTCCAAATACAGAAGAACCATCTTTTCTTAAACTCGCAGTAAGTAAATAACGGTTCAAATAAGTATAGTTTACACGACTCAAAAACGAGATCAATGTTCTGTCATTTTTATACGAACTGATGTCACCTGGTTTTGTATTCGAAAAATCGCCCAATTGCAGTGCATTATAAGTAGCAATGTCATTTATGAAGCCTCTAGCTTGAGCGTAGCTGCCTTGGTAAGTTTGATTTTGCCATTCGTACAAGGCTAATACATCAAGGGTATGGTTGCCCAATATTTTTTTGTAGTTAATGCTCATGTTCATTAACTTCTCATTTTGTTTTTCATTTTTGATATTTGCAAAACCTTTTTGGTCAATCGCATTTGCATCTGTTGATTCAGCTGGAAGATAAAAACCTATCATAGTATTTGTTTTTCTCCAGCTTCCAAACCATCCTGCAGTCACACCGTCGATGATAGTATAATCGGCTTTTAAACTTCCGAATAAATTGTCATTTTCATTTTCATTAGTAACAGTTTCTGATGCAGCATAAGGGTTTAAATAATGAAACACGTTTGGATCAGAAAAATAAGTGCCATCAGTGTTGTAAATAGGGTTGGTTGGACTTACAAAATAAGAGTTCGTGATCAAATTAGAAGTAAAAGCAGGTGTTCCGATACTTGCAATACTACCTTTTGTATTGATGATTCCACTATTAAGGTTAAAAGTCAATTTCAATTTGTCATCCATCGCCAGCTGAGTTGCTTGAATACGTCCGATGTATTTATCACTTTTAGAATTTATTACAACACCTTCCTGCAAAATTGCACTAATGGAAGCTCTATAATTAAATTTATCAGTACCGCCGCCAAAGGCTAAAGCATGCGTTTGAGTAACTCCTCTTTGGGTTAAAATATTAAACCAATCGGTACTTGAACCATGATTTGCTGAAGCAGGGACTCCTACTTTTTGAGCTTCTTGCCACCACTGGTCAGCATTTAGCACATCAAGAGGATTTGGAATATAATCTACTGTTGTATTTCCTGTGTACTCCACAGATGTTTTACCCTCTTTACTCTTTTTAGTGCTTACAAGAATTACCCCAGCAGCTCCTCTAGATCCATATACTGCTGCAGAGGAAGCATCCTTCAATACATCTATGGAAGCAATTTCACTAGGAGGAATTTGATTTAATAAATCAAGATTTCCTTGTACTCCATCAATAACAACCAATGGGTCACTTCCTCCAATCAATGAAGTTAATCCTCGAATCCTAACGCTTGGCGTAGATCCTGGTTCGCTTCCTATTTGGTTGATATTTACCCCAGCCATTTTACCCGAAATCAATTGTAATGGATTCACAATGGAACCTTGATTCATATTTTTTGCAGAGATAGAAGAAACAGCCCCTGTAACATCTTTTTTGGACATAGAGCCATATCCAATTAATACTACTTCTTTAAGGCTTGTTGTTTCAGGTTCTAACTGTATGGTAGGATTTACCAGGGTAGCGGAGAAAAGTTTTGTATTATAGCCCATAT
>DATEOV010000023.1:0-2837 GCA_035273645.1 Flavobacterium sp.
ACCGGCGTTAGGTTTTCTAATTTAATTAACAATTGTTAGAGCTGAAATATTTCTGATAACACAAATAAATGTTTAATTTTATAAAAAAAATAGACCCTATGAAAAAATTAGTAGTAGCGATTTGCGCAATGTTCTTTTTTAGTATCCAAATTCAAGCACAAGTGAAACAAAACATTTATCAATTTAAAGTAGAAGATTTATCCGGAAAAACTTTTGATTTTGCCACTTTAAAAGGCAAAAAAGTAATGATTGTCAATACCGCTTCAAAATGCGGACTGACTCCACAGTATAAGGATTTAGAAGCTTTGTATAAAGAATATTCGGCCAAAGGATTTGTGATTGTTGGTTTTCCAGCAAATAATTTTGCATCACAAGAACCTGGAACCAATGAGGAAATTGCAAGTTTCTGTCAATTGAATTATGGAGTTACATTCCCTATGATGGATAAAGTTTCTGTAAAAGGGGATGATATGTGTGCCGTATATCAATTTTTGACACAAAAATCTAAAAATGGATTAGAAGATTCAGAAGTACAATGGAATTTTCAAAAATACCTTATCAATGAAAAAGGAGAATTGGAAAAAGTAATTTCTCCAAAAACATTACCTACAGATCCTGAAGTGGTGAAATGGATTAAGGCATAGTTTTTAACACAAAAAAGAATTATCAGAAAGCAGATTGTAGAATACAGAGACCTGTATACTGGAATCTGCTTTCTGTAATCTATCCCTTGGCTATAACTTCCTTAACTGTAGCTTCGTAATTTTTAATGCTTTTGGATTTTTTAATGTTTTTATGAACTTTATGTGGATTTGAAAATATAACCGAAAAGTATTCCCATAAATGATGCATTTTCAAAAGTATGTGCGTTTGTCCAGATAATGATTCACTATACCCTTCGTACAAAGTATCATGAAAAGCACTGAATAATTCCATTTTGTTTTTTGGGTATTCCAAAGCATTGCTTTTTATCATACTTGGTAAAAATGGATCTGCTATTAATCCTCTACCAATCATCCAATGGTCTATGGATGGAAAACGTTGTTGCATTTCATGAAACTTTGCAACCGAAGTAATATCTCCGTTATAATACAGTTTGTGCTTGGTATTATCAATGCAATGCTGAAACGCATCCAAATGAACGCCTCCTTTATAAAGTTGTTTTCCTATACGAGCATGAATCGCAATATTCTTAATTGGGTATTTGTCTAAAATGGGCAATACATCAAGGATTTCTTCGGTAGTATCATAACCCAAACGCATTTTCATGGACACGATAATATCAGTTTCAGAGTGCGCTCTGTCAAGAATGTGATTAATTTTTTCGGTATTACTAATTAGGCCTGAACCCATACCAGATTTGGTAACCATTGGATACGGACAACCTAAATTCCAGTTCAATTCTTTGTAACCCAATTGCTTAACATATTTGGCGACAAATAAAAACTCCTCTGCATCATTGGTTATAACCTGCGGAATAACCTCCAGGCCAACATTGTTTTCAGGAAGAAGGTCTCGTTCGTAAGATGATTTTATTACCAATTTTCCGTTCAAACGGATATATGGCGAATAATAGGTATCAATACCTCCAAAATATTTGTTGATGGCGTTCCGAAAACGAAAGTCTGTAAATCCTTGTAATGGGGAAGAAAGCAGGGTAAAGCTCATAGTATTTGTAAAAGTGCAAAGATACTATAAAGTTATAAGTCAAAAGTTTTTAAAAGTCATAAAGTCATAAAGTCGAAAGTTAAGAGCCAAAAGTTGAAAGTCAAATTCGCAATACAGAGACTTTATAAACTTTCGACTTTTTGACTTTAAGACTCTAAAATCAATTGCATGAATACCGAATGCAACCAGCGATCAAATTTATACCCAGATTCTTTGATGATTCCAACGGTTTTGAATCCGAATTTTTCATGAAACTCTACACTGCTTTGATTTTCTGCATCGATTACGGCAATCATGGTATGTAGTTTTTGCTTTTTTGCCAATTGTATTAATTCATGTAACAATAGTTTTCCTATTCCTTTTCCGTGATGGTCTTTGTCCACATAAACGGAATGTTCGACTGTATATTTGTAAGCTTCACGAAATCGAAATTCGCTATACATACCAAAACCAATCACTTTATCATCTTCTACAGCGACAATTACGGGAAAATGTTTATTTATTTTTTCTTCCAATATTGTTTTTTGCTGTTCATAACTTCGAATGTTATAATCGTATAAGGCAGTCGAGTTTATAATATTATAATTTATAATGTCTAATATCGCTTGCGTGTCTTCTGTTTGATAAGATCTTAATTTGATTTGCATAAAGTAATTATTTGTTGTTCAAAATTAAGAAAAATAGAGCAAAAGGAACGAAAAAGCAATCGCAAGTTTGTAACTTTGTATTCACAAAAATATACAAATGACTTACCCCAAAATACCTTTAGCACAAAGCATTCTTCAAATTTTTTTAGCAAAAGAAATCACCAATATTATCATATCTCCAGGTTCAAGAAATGCACCACTTACGATAGGTTTTGCCAGTAATCCTGCTTTTCAATGTTATAGCATTGCTGACGAACGTGCGGCTGCTTTTTTTGCATTGGGAATAGCCCAGCAAACGGGTAAGCCTACTGTGGTAGTTTGTACATCAGGATCAGCTTTATTAAACTATTATCCTGCTTTTTCGGAAGCGTTCTATAGTCAGATTCCATTGATTGTGGTTTCGGCAGACAGACCACATAGCAAGATTGACATTGGCGACGGGCAAACCATTCGTCAAGGAAATGTATTTGCCAATCATTCTTTATATAATGCCAACTTATTGGAAGAGGTTTCGGAAGAAAA
>DATEOV010000024.1:0-4680 GCA_035273645.1 Flavobacterium sp.
AAAAATAATTTAAAAATGAGAAAAATTTTTTTAATCGTGATGATTATTTTTACGACGCAAGTAACCCTTGCGCAGGTAAAAAAAATCAATGGTTTTGTTTCAGATGCTGCGGGTACTCCGATACCTGGTGCAAATGTTAACGTAAAAGGCGAAACTAATGGAGCCTCAACAGATTTTGATGGTAAATTTTCAATTGAAGTTAAACCGGGTGCTACATTAGTAGTTTCATATTTAGGATATGAGACGCGAAATGTAGTAGTAGGAGAGTCTTCAACGATCGATGTAAAGTTGAATTCAGCAGCTTCTACAGCATTAACAGAAGTGGTTGTAACTTCATTAGGTATCAAGAAATCTAAAAAATCTTTGACTTATTCTGCTCAAGAACTAAAAGGAGAAGATCTTGTTAGAGCGAAAGATCCGAATCTTATGAATACAATTGCTGGTAAAATTGCCGGTGTTGCTGTAACAAAAAGTGCTGGAGGTACTGGTGGTTCTACAAAAGTTACTATTCGTGGAAATTCATCTACTACAAACAACAACCCTTTGTATGTTGTTGATGGTGTACCAATGTTGAATATTTCTTCTATTCAGCCTAATGATTCATTCGGTAATACTCAAGGAGGTAACCGTGATGGAGGGGATGTTATTGGTTTATTAAATCCAGATGATTTTGAAGGTATGACAGTGCTTAAAGGTGCATCTGCGACAGCTTTATACGGTAGCCAAGGTGCTAGAGGTGTAATTTTATTGACTTCTAAAAAAGCTAAAGAAGGTGTTTCGTCTTTCAGAGCGTCTTCAAATACCACAGTTGAAACAGCTGCTTATTTGCCTAAATTTCAAACTTCTTACATCGCTAAACCAGGAGCAGATGAATCATGGGGAGCTGCTCAAAGTACACCAGATCATACAAGAGACTTTTTTGATACAGGAGTAACTCAAATATCTTCTTTTGGTTTCTCTACTGGATCTCAAAATTCAGCTACTAATATATCTTATGCTAATACATCTTCTAATGGAGTTTTACCAACTAACAGTTTGAGTAAAAATAACTTTAGCATCAGACAAATGGGGAAATTCTTTGGAGATAGATTGACAGTAAATGCTAATGCAAATTACACCTCTCAGTATGTTACAAACAGACCTACTAGTGGTTTATATTTTAACCCTCTTACTGGTCTTTACTTGATGCCAAGAGGATATGATTTTAACGAATACAAAAATAATTTCGAAATATTTGATCCAGCAAGAAATATGATGGTTCAAAACTGGATGACTAATAGAGATATCGAACAAAATCCATACTGGGGATTGAATCGTAATAAATCTACAGATGGTAGCCAATTTATGAATGGGGCTGTTGGATTAAACTACAAAGTTAATAACTGGCTTTCTATTGGGTCTAGATATAATTATGATAGAATTACTTCAGAATTTGATAAAGAAATTTATGCAACTACTCAAGGTACTTTGTCTCATCCAAATGGTAGATACATTAATATTAACAATGTTAGTACTCAGAATTATGGTGATTTAATTGCTACAATTAATACTAAATTCAGTGAGGATTTAACATTTTTTGCAAACGTAGGAACAAGTTTTACAAAAACTTCGCTTAATGATGAAACGGTTTTAGATTCTGATCCATCAGGTTTAGGGATTACAAACTGGTTTACACTTCATAATTTTAATTCTAATACAGGTAATTATCAAAATTACGGTTACCAAAGAGAGCAACAATCAGTTTTTGCTGCTGCTACTTTTGGATACAAAAACATGTTGTATATAGATGTTACAGGACGTAATGACTGGTCTTCTACATTGGCAAATACAGGTAATATGTCATTCTTTTATCCATCTGTTGGAACAACTTGGCTTATTTCTGAAACTTTTACAATGCCGGAAGCTATTACATTTGGTAAAGTTCGTGCTTCTTATGCTCAAGTTGGTAATGATGTGCCAGCGTTCTATACTTCTCCGACTTCTCAATATACTGCAGCTAATCCACAGAATATTAACCCAACTGTTGGTCCAAGACCAGGTACTACATTAAAACCTGAAAGTCAAGATTCTTATGAGTTAGGTACTGAATGGAGATTTGTAAATAACAGATTTGGAATAGAATTGACATACTATAATAACGAAACTAAAGATCAATTACTTACAATTCCTGCTCCATCTACAAATGCAGAAGGTTATCAAAATTATGCTTACAATGGTGGTGTAATTTCAAATAATGGTATTGAGGTATTGGTTAATGCAAGAATTATTGATAATGATAAATTTAAATGGGATGCTACTGTAAACTATTCGAAAAACACCAATGAGGTTTCTGGATTACCAGATGAATTAGGAGGTACAGTTATTTTGACTCCAGCTGGTGTAAACAGTTATAGATATTCATTAAAAAATGGTCGCCCATTTGGAGTTATTGAAGGGATTAACCTGAAGAAAGATGATCAAGGTAGAGCTTTGCTTAATGAAGATGGATCATTTCAAAAAACTGGTTTCGAGGAAGTTGGAAATGCAAATCCAGATTATATGTTAGGTCTCAATAACTCATTCAAATATGGTAATTTCTTTTTAAACTTTACAATTGATGGACGTTTTGGAGGAGATGTAATGAGTTTGACTGAAGCTGTAAATGATCAATTTGGTGTTTCTAAAGCAACTGGAGATGCTAGAAATGCTGGAGGTGTTGATGTAAATGCGGTTTATGCTCCAGGAACTACAAAAGCTGGTCAAGCTTATGCTGGTAAGTATGATGCAGAGAGCTATTATAGCCAAGTTGGAGGTAGAGCTGGTATAACTGGAGAATATGTTTATGATGCTACTAATGTAAGTTTAAGAGAATTAGCTTTAGGATATACATTTGATATTAAAAACAGCAAAATTTTCAAAGCGGCTAATTTGTCTTTAGTTGGTAGAAATTTATTTTTCTTCTATAAAGATGCTCCATTTGATCCAAATATTTCTTTAAGTACAGGTAATGGTTTACAAGGGATTGATGTTTATGCAGCACCATCTACAAGAAGTATCGGTCTTAATTTAAATGTAACTTTCTAATCTATATCATCATGATACTAAATAAAATAAAAACAACTGCTATATGTGCTACTTTGCTAGCCGCAGTAAGTTGTACAAGCGATTTCAGCGAAATTAACACGAATCCAACTGGGATTACTCCTAAAGATCTTGAGCAAGATTTTAATCATGTAAAAGTTCCTTTTACTACTGTATTTACTGGGATATTCAATACAACACACTGGAAATACCAATTGCAACAAAATCTAAGTGCAGATATTTGGTCAGGATATATGGCAACACCAACTCCTTTTAAAGGAGCTGCTGGAGATAACTCAAATTACAATTTTGTTGATGGTTGGAATATTTACATCTGGGATTTACCATATACAGATGTAATGGCAAATACACTTAAAATTGAACAAAGAACTAAAGGGAAATATGATCAATTCTATGCTATTTCATTGATTTTGAAAGTAGAGGGGATGCATAGAGTTACTGATGTATTTGGACCGATTGTGTATTCTCAATTTGGTAGTACAGCAGTTACAATTCCTTACGATTCACAAGAAGAAGTATATACAAAAATGTTTTCTGAACTTGATTTTGCTGTTGCAGAATTGACAAAAAGAGTAAATGCTGGTGAAGCTTCAACTTTTGGTAGTACAGATATGACTGCTTATGCAGGGGATTACAAACAATGGATTAAATATGCAAATTCATTGCGTTTGCGTTTAGCTATGAGAATTGTTAAGATTAATCCAGCTTTGGCTAAAACAGAAGCTGAAAAAGCAACTAGCCAAGCCTTTGGTGTGATGACTACAAATGCTGATATAGCTAAAGTTATTATTCCTAATTTTATTGATCCAATTTTAACGATATCTACTTCATGGGGTGATATTAGAATGTCTGCTGATATGGAGTCTATCATGGGTGGATATTCTGATCCAAGACTTGCTAAATTCTTTAATGAATCGGCTGATTTCCCTGGTGAGTATAGAGGAATTCGTACAGGTATTGATATGATTGCAAAATCAGATCGTACAGGCATGTCTGAAATTGGTGCAGTTGTTGGATCAAATGAAAAAGTATTAATGACAACAGCTGAAGTGTATTTCTTGAGAGCAGAAGGAGCTTTGAGAGGTTGGAATATGGGCGGATCTGCTCAATCTTTGTACGAAGCGGGCATAACTGCGTCATTTACACAGCATGGTGCTTCTGGTGCAGCTGCTTACATTGCTGATAATGTGAGTGTGGCTAAAGATTTTGTTGATGTTAAAGATGCTGCAAATAACGGGACAGCAGTAAATAATGTAACTATTGCTTGGGATGGTGCAGCTGGAAATGAAGTGAAATTGCAAAAAATCATTACCCAAAAATGGATTGCTAACTTCCCAGAAGGACAAGAAGCTTGGTCAGAATACAGAAGAACTGGATATCCTAAATTATTCAGAGTGTTACATAATACTAGTGGTGGAACAATCACAACTGAATTTGGTCCACGTAGAGTAAACTTTCCACAAACTGAGAAAGATGGTAACCCTGGTGGTGTTGAAACTGGTCTAGCTAAATTAGGAGGACCTGATAATGGGGGAACTAGACTTTGGTGGGATACTACTGGAGGTAATTTCTAATAATCGCAAATAGTTATTTTTTATT
>DATEOV010000025.1:0-3028 GCA_035273645.1 Flavobacterium sp.
CAACTACCATATTATCAGCATTTCTCAATTTTATTACAGAAGTTACCTTTTTATTCCCAATGGTATCCATATCTACTTTATCCAAAAGCTGAATTTTGGAGCTGCAGATATCTTCTAAATTTTTAAAATATTGTGGATCCAATAAACGAGCCATAAACATGTAACCTGATGGCTTCGATTTTACTTTTTTAGGGTCATTTGAAGCGTGAATGGTTCCACCAAATATTTCAACAACGCCTTCAGGAACTCTCATATAAAACCGAGAAAATTTGGTTTTATATAAATGCATCATTGCTTCGTTGGGAATAAAATCTATGGATTTAAAATTGGTTTTTGAAGTATTGACGATAAATTTTTTATCCAAATTATAAATTCCAATATAATCCACTTCGTAAGTAGGAAATTCATTTACTATATATCTATTAAACCAAGAGCTATCTTTTGACTTTGTAAAATTGACCAAAGCATCCCAATAGGTAAGATCATTTATGGTAACAATTTGTGTCTTTGAATTAAAGTCAAATAACCGATTCACCTCAGTTCTATACTGATCTGAATTAGCTTTAAAAACGTCCTTTTCTTGTTGAACTGTGTATAAATAAAGAGATGTAAACAGCAATAAAAATAGCGAGCAAATCCCTATGATCAATAACACCAATTTAGAATAAGTCGTTAATTTTAATGTCAACTTCATTTAGTCAAAGGAATTATATAAAAATAGTATTGCAATATACTGTTTTATTTTACAACACAAAAAAATCCAACACGTTGAAGAGTTGGATTTTTTTGTTTAATAAACTAATTCTTGCCATTGTATTTCCTTAAAAATTCACGTGTTTTAAGGCCTGATTCTTTAAGATCTTCATCCTTCCATTTCCCTTCTGAGCTTGCAGATTTTTTCAACATGGAACAAGTTTCGTCCTTATCCGAAATAGACCAGGTGATCCAACTTAATTTTCTTGCTTCCATCCAATCTATGTATTCCTGCCAGGCAACATAATCCATCGGTCCGTCTCCTGAAGCTTCCATCCCTGCTGATTCGGAGACAAAAATTGGCAAACCACTTTTGATCGCTTCATCGGTTCTGTCCCTAAGTTCTTTTTGATGGGTTGCTGCATAAAAATGCATGGTGTACATAAATTATCATATCCTTTTATGGGATCTGCCGCGGGCAAATTAACATCCTGATCCCATTTTGGGCATCCTACCAAAATAACATTGTAAGGATCGTTTGCACGAATAACCTTGATTATTTCTTCGGAATACGACTTTACTTCCGGCCATGTTTCGTAGTCTGGTTCATTAAAAATCTCATAGATTACATTTGGATATTTTCCGTATTTCTTAGAGATTTCATCAAAATATTCCTTTGCTTCTTTCAAATTAATATTATGACTGTGCCAATCGACAATTACATAAATATCAGATTTGATGGCTCCTTTTATTACGACTTCAATTTTTTCTTTGGAAAATTGAGGTTCCTTCATATAAGGATGCGCTCCTATTTCGATGCCCATTGCAGCCCGAACAATGTTACAATTGAAATCTTTTTTTAACCAATCAACTACTTTTTCGTTATAAAATCTTGGCCAGATACTATGCCAACCAAGACTTACCCCTCTTAAAACAATTGGATTTCGGTTTTTATCCACCAATTGAGTTCCTTTTACACTGAGCTGTCCGTGCTTTTTTACGAACTGTGCGTTTGCTATGCTGCAATTTAATACGAGCAAAAGCACGATGATTTTAGATTTGAAGTTCATATCTTCTTAATCAAGGGATCAATCTTAGTGTAACTACATCGTGAGAGGCAATATCTGCGGTGAAATTCTTTTTGGTAGTCCCCACTTCTTTGTTTTTCCAAAGGTCTTTGATCTTGAAGGCTGTTTTATTAAAATCGGCTTCAAAGCCAAAATCAGCATCTTTGATTGGGTTTTTCTTCCAATCATAATTGATTTTTTTAGATGCATCGCTTCTGTTTAAAAAAGTGATTGCCCAATTCCCATCGGATAGCGGTTTTACCCAAACTTCCAATCCATCTTCTGCAGAAAGTTTGAATCCTTGAATTCCCAATTTATCCTGATTTACGGCAATTAGTTCTTTATTAGTCAAAATAGCCAAGGTTTCTTTGGACATTTTTCTAAAATCATTTCCGGCGATTAATGGCGAAGCCATCATACACCACAACGCAAAATGGGTTCTGTCCTCCGCAATTGTCATTCCGTTGCCCACTTCCATCATATCAAAATCGTTCCAATGGTCTGGGCCTGAAAATTTACGGATGTCTTTGCGCATTTCGGCTATTTTCATGACTCCCCATGAGGACCAATTTTCAGGATGCTTATATTCACAATCGAAACATGGATAAATATCTCCTGAAATTCTCCAAAGGTTTCCTATTGGTTTTCCCCAATCCCAAGGTTTGTTGTCGCCCCATTCACAAAGACTGAAAACAATGGGTTTTCCGGCCGTTTTAAGTGCGTTACTCATCGTGGCATAGGCTTCGGGCGCATTGATTCCGGCGGTGTTGCACCAATCGTATTTCAGGAAATCGATTCCTAATTTGGCATAAAAGCGAGCATCTTGATATTCATAACCGCGGGTTCCGGGATAACCGGCGCAGGTTCGGGTTCCAGCGCAATTGTACAAACCAAATTTTAGTCCTTTGGAATGAACATAATCGATCAGGGCTTTCATTCCGCTTGGAAATTTAACTGGGTCCGGAACTAAATCACCGTTGGCATCACGCTCTTTTGTCATCCAACCATCGTCAAGGACGATATAATTGTAGCCTGCTGCCGCCATTCCTGTGGAGACCATAATATCGGCGGTTTCTTTGACCAGTTTTTCATCGATGTTGGTTTCGAAAGTGTTCCAAGAATTCCAACCCATTGGCGGCGTCATGGCAAGGCCTTCGAATTTTCCTGAGCCTTGTTTATAGACATTTCCTTGTGAGAAACCTTGAATTGCTATACTGCTTAAAAGTAAGATGAGAAGTATTTTTTTCATTTTTTTTTATTTTTTTATA
>DATEOV010000026.1:0-3180 GCA_035273645.1 Flavobacterium sp.
TATAAAGCATGAATTCTTTAACATGCTTTTTTGATATTTCAAAACGTACATGAGTACCTACCAATGCCAAATTCACCTTTCTTTACAGAAAGCAATCGTTTTTGATTTAGATTTATTTTGATGTGAAATTTGAACCACCAAAGGATATCCTTCAGCAGTTTCATTTTTGGAGTTAAATAACTTGATTTCAATTACCATATTTCGAAATATTGAGTTGTGAAAAAGTTGTGATTTTCTTTTAAAAAAGCTCTTTTTAGCGTGGTAATGTAGGAAACTAAAAAATACGAAAAGTGTATAAACAAAAAAACCCACTGAATACAGTGGGTTTCCAAGTGAACGCAGAAGGATTCGAACCTTCGACCGCCTGCTTAGAAGGCAGGTGCTCTATCCAGCTGAGCTATGCGTCCATTATTTTATTTGTCGGGGTGGCAGGATTCGAACCTGCGGCCTCCTGCTCCCAAAGCAGGCGCGATAACCGAGCTACGCTACACCCCGAAAACAATCTATTAATTTATTTTTTGAAAATATAATAAAATATTGAATCTTGCTATGATTCTTAATCAAGAATAAATTGCGGAGAGTAAGGGATTCGAACCCTTGGTACAGTTACCCATACGCTTGTTTAGCAAACAAGTCCTTTCGGCCACTCAGGCAACTCTCCAAGCTCAAGGAACGTGTCCTGTTTTGCGGTTGCAAACTTAAGACATGTTTACGTTTCTCACAACTATTTCAGCACTTTTTTTTCATATTTTTCCACTATTTATTCAAATGACTTCACTATCAAAGATATAACTATCATTAAAAAAATCATTTTTTTCAAATAAAAAACTAGAAGAAGGTTAATATCATTAATTAGAAAGATTAAATGATTTTTCAATATTAATACAAACCTCCATTCATTCTGCTTTTTTATAATTTGCATCTTATATTATATGATAAAATATCTCAAAATCGCTAAAGCACATTTATTAGTAAATTAAATGAAAACAAACTAAAAAACAGAGATTCGTTAAATATATCCCAATTTAAATTCATTAAAAATTTGAATTTTACAAAATAAGTTTAAATTTGCTATAATAAATCAACATATAATAAACATGAGCAAAAGAGTTGTTATCGTTTCTGCCGTTAGAACACCAATCGGCAGTTTTATGGGAGGATTATCTACAATTACTGCACCAAAATTAGGCGCAATAGCCATAAAAGGTGCATTAGAAAAAATACAATTAGACCCAAATTTAGTTGACGAAGTTTTTATGGGTAATGTCGTGCAAGCTGGCGTAGGTCAAGCTCCAGCACGTCAAGCTGCAATTTACGCTGGCCTTTCTAACAATGTCACTTGTACAACAGTTAATAAAGTATGTGCTTCTGGAATGAAAGCTCTAATGTTAGGATCACAAGCCATCCAATGTGGAGATGCCGAAATTGTTGTTGCCGGAGGAATGGAAAACATGAGCTTGATTCCGCATTATATGAATTTAAGAAGCGGAACCAAATTTGGGCCAAACACAATGGTCGACGGAATGCAAAAAGATGGACTAACGGATGCTTATGACAACAATGCCATGGGTGTTTCTGCAGATCTATGCGCAACTGAATATAAGATCTCAAGAGAAGAACAAGATAATTTTGCAATCCAATCTTACGAGCGTTCAGCTAAAGCCTGGAGTGAAGGAAAATTTGATAAAGAGATTGTTCCTGTAGCCGTTCCTCAAAGAAAAGGTGACCCAATTATTATTTCAAAAGATGAAGAATTCACTAATGTTTCGCTAGAAAAAATACCAACACTTAACGCAGTATTTACAAAAGACGGAACAGTTACCGCAGCAAACGCATCAACTATTAATGATGGTGCCGCAGCAGTTATTTTGATGAGTGAAGAAAAAGCAATTTCTTTAGGCTTAAAGCCATTAGCATATATAAAAGGATACGCAGATGCTGCTCAAGAACCAAAATGGTTTACAACGAGCCCTGCAAAAGCACTACCTAAAGCATTAGCGAAAGCAAATCTAACATTAGATGAAATTGAATATTTTGAATTTAATGAAGCTTTTTCAGTAGTTGGATTAGCCAATTCCAAAATACTTGGATTAGATAATCAAAAAGTAAATATTAATGGCGGAGCTGTATCTTTAGGACACCCACTTGGTTGTTCAGGTGTTAGAATAATTGTTACTTTATTAAATGTTTTAGAACAAAACAATGCTAAATATGGAGCTGCTGCAATCTGTAATGGTGGCGGTGGTGCTTCAGCCTTTATTATAGAAAGAAATATTTCATAAATATCACTTTAAATAAAAACACAATTATTAAATAATACGAATTGAAAATTACTATTTTTACAAATATTTTTGATTCGTATTATTTTAATTTCTAATTTATATAAATGTTTGGGATTTGTAATTTAGCCATTATTCCACTTCGTGCCGAAGCTAGTGATAAAAGTGAAATTGTTTCTCAAGTCTTATTTGGAGAACATTTTGAAGTTTTGGAACAACATAAACAATGGTCTCATATAAAAATGCAATATGATCAATATCAAGGTTGGGTAGATACTAAACAATTTCAAAGCATTACAGAATCTAACTACAACCAACTTTCATCAAGTGCAATAATACTCAATGCCGATTTGATTGAATATATTGTAGCCCCATCAAATATATTGATTCCAATTCCACTTGGAGCTTCCTTATCCTTTTTAAATTATCCAGAAATTAACACCAGTAATTTTGATTTCGAAGGGGCCAAAATAAGCGGAATAAAACCAAGAAGCAATATAATAAACTCTTCATTTATGTATCTAAATGCTCCTTATCTATGGGGAGGAAAAACACCTTTTGGGATAGATTGCTCAGGTTTTACACAAATGGTATACAAATTAAATGGTTATAAATTATTACGTGATGCATCGCAACAAGCAACGCAAGGAGAAGCATTAAGCTTTATTGAAGAAAGCGAACCTGGCGATTTAGCTTTTTTTGACAATGACGAAGGAAATATAATTCACGTAGGAATAATAATGGAAAACAATTATATTATCCACGCAAGTGGAAAGGTAAGGATTGACAGATTAGACCATTTAGGAATCTACAATGCTGAAACAAACAAACACACTCATAAACTCAGGGTAATTAAAAAGATTATATAATAAAAAAAGGCTAGAAATATTTCTAGCCTTTT
>DATEOV010000027.1:0-2604 GCA_035273645.1 Flavobacterium sp.
GCAACTAACGACTTAAGGTGGTTATTGCGGCGGGGCTCACCTCTTCCCATCCCGAACAGAGTAGTTAAGCCCGCCTGCGCAGATGGTACTGCAGTTATGTGGGAGAGTATGTCGCTGCCTTTTTTTATAAAACCCTTCATCAATTTGATGAGGGGTTTTTGTTTTACAACAGTTTTAGATTTTTTTGTAATGTTCTCTTAATTGAATTGTAGTTTTCTAGATGTATCTTTCTAAATTTTATTGTGGCAGAGATAGGAAGACGTAAAAGAAACGTGAGAATTAAGAAAATGATTGGATAATTTGAATTTTAAGAGAATAGTTAATAAAATTATTAAGAAATAACAAAATATAGTGTCTTATATTGTCTTTATTTTTATTTCCTATTGGTATTTTGGTTAAAATAACATCTTTTATAGAAATGAATTTGCAATAATTTATGAAAATATAAGCTGCTGTTATTCTTAAAGTTGTTATGTGTGCGAGAGGGATAGAAGCTAGCTACCGAAGTAGCGCGAATAGCCCGACCGTATTTTTGGAGAGAGCCGCATAAACGTATAATAGATTTGGCTCTTTCCAAAAATGGGGTCTCGCCCTAATTTCTTGAATAAATAGGTAAGTATGCTTATTTTGAATTTTATTTATTGGCTCTAATGTAGTTTTAAAATATTTTATGCTTTATAAATGTGAAAAAATGGTTTATTTTTACAGTAAAATAATTTAAAAGTTAATAAAATGGACTGGATTACTGCCAAAGAATTTGAAGATATAACATATAAAAAATGCAATGGTGTTGCCAGAATCGCATTTAACAGACCCGATGTACGCAATGCGTTTAGACCAAAAACAACTTCAGAATTATACCAAGCTTTTTATGATGCGCAAGAAGATACTTCTATAGGCGTGGTTTTGCTTTCTGCAGAAGGGCCATCTTCTAAGGATGGTGTGTATTCTTTTTGCAGTGGAGGAGATCAAAATGCCCGTGGGCATCAAGGTTATGTGGGTGATGATGGACAACATCGTTTGAATATTCTTGAGGTGCAACGATTAATTCGGTTTATGCCTAAAGTTGTAATCGCAGTGGTTCCTGGTTGGGCAGTTGGTGGTGGTCATAGTTTGCACGTTGTTTGTGACATGACTTTAGCCAGTAAAGAGCACGCCATTTTTAAACAAACAGATGCCGATGTAACTAGTTTTGATGGTGGGTATGGCTCCGCTTATCTTGCCAAAATGGTAGGACAGAAAAAAGCTCGTGAAATTTTCTTTTTAGGGCGTAATTATTCTGCTCAAGAGGCTTTTGAAATGGGTATGGTTAATGCTGTTATTCCACACGCTGAATTAGAAGATACTGCATACCAATGGGCTCAGGAAGTTTTAGGTAAATCTCCTATGGCTATAAAAATGTTGAAATTTGCCATGAATCTTACAGATGATGGTATGGTGGGACAACAAGTGTTTGCAGGTGAGGCAACAAGATTAGCTTATATGACCGAAGAGGCCAAAGAGGGTAGAAATGCATTTCTTGAAAAGCGTAAACCGAATTTTGAAAAAAAATGGTTGCCTTAAAAAAGTTTAAAGGTTTAAGAGTTTATAAAGTTTAAAAAGAGTTTCAAGTTTCGGGTTTCAAGTTTGAAGCCGTAACTTGAAACTTTGAGTTTGAAATAAAATATCAATGGAAAATTTCACAAACGAAACAATCGATACTACGCAGCTTCCAAAATATGAGGAAGTTGAATTCTCTGTATTGCATCCCAATTATTGGAAAGTTATTTTGATAAGCCTATCGGTTTTCTTTTTGATTACTGGAATAGGTTTAGGTCTTACATTGTATATTAATGATGAATTAGCTGTATTTATTACAGAATTGAGTATAGTTTATGTTGTCTTGTTGGTCATTGTGCTTTTCTTTTGCAGATTGGGCTTCAAGAAAAAAGGTTTTGTGTTTCGTAATCATGATGTGTTGTTTAGACATGGTATAATTGCGACGAATACCCTTGTAATTCCATATAACAGAGTGCAACATGTAGCTTTGCATGAAGGTTTATTATCCCGATTTTTTGGTTTGGCCAAAATAGAAATTTTTACCGCTGGTGGTAGCTCCAGTGATATCGAAATTCCTGGAATTGCCAAAGAACAGGCCGAAAGCATCAAACAGCTTTTGATGGGTAAAATTCAAAAACAATTGTGATGGAGGAGGATTTTAGTAAGCCTCAGCGACAGTCCATTGTGGGGATTTTTGTGGTGTTCATTTATTCCCTTCAGGGTTACGCGAAAGCTTTATGGCCAATTTTGGTTATTTGGATTTTTAAATTTAATGAGATCAATAAAGTTTATTTGGTCGCTGGAACCTTGATTATTTTTGCCATTGTTGGAATCGTTTCTTATTTAAGATACTTAAATTTTACCTTTTATATTGATCAGGAAAATGACGAGTTCATCATTACTGAGGGTATTTTAAATAAAACTATAACAACTATTCAACTTTATAAAATTCAGCAAGTAAATATCAATCAGTCTTTAATTCAAAGATTGGTAGGTGTCTATGAATTGGTTGTCGATACAGCAGGCTCCAATAAAAATGAGGGAAGTATCAAGGCAATTTCATAC
>DATEOV010000028.1:0-4545 GCA_035273645.1 Flavobacterium sp.
CGAATTATAAACTCCCGGTGTAAGCAGAACCACGTTGGGATTGGATACGTTTCGTGGTGAAAGCGAAACCAGTATGTTATGAAATATCATCGGATAGTTTCCTACCATGCTTACTTTATTCGAAGCAAGCATATCTGGAAAAATTCGTTTAGTGATTTCTCGGTTTTCCAACATGTAACTTACACCGCTGGGACATCGAAGATTGTCTTCAAGAACGTAAAATTCTCCATTTGCTCCTCGGATTAAATCAATTCCGGCAATATGCACATGAATGCTATGCGGTACTTTTATACCATGTACTTCTTGTATATAATGAGGGCAAGATGCTACCAATGAGGCTGGGATTATGCCGTCTTTTATGATGTGTTGCCCATTATAAATATCTTCCAAAAATAAATTGAGGGCTTTTAATCGCTGTTTGATTCCAGTTTCCACTTCGCTCCATTCGGCTTTTGTGATGATTCTGGGAATGATGTCAAACGGAAAAATTCTTTCTATTCCTTGATTATTATCGCTATAAACTGTAAATGTTATACCTTGATTCATGAACAAATCCGAAGCCTGAATTTGTTTGTCGTTTAGACTTTCGGGATTTAGATTTTGTAACGTTTGAAGGACCTGAGCATAAGAATCTCTAACGCCTTCATTCGAGAACATCTCGTCCCATCCTTTTGGGTTTAGCTGTGGCATCAATTTCATCATATTTCTCAGTATTAAATAATTAATATTCTGGTGCAATATGGCTTTTTTAAGCACTATTTTGCTCTAAATTATTAAATTATTATCACTGAAATTGACATTGATGTGATTATTTTGCAATTTATATCATTTTCTTTTTTAGCCAATCTTTTTTTGATAAATCCAATTTTTTTAGTTGGATTTTTTTTTGATTTCGTATTCGGCTTTTTAAACTTTTGTTTTTGGAGAGGTTCGGTTTTAGGAAAATGAAATTGAGTTTTGAGTAAAAAAGAAAAGACCTTCAGAAATGAAGGCCTTTTTAAAAATGCGTTATAAATGCGGTTATTGTTTCTCGATTTTATTCAGATTATTGTTTTTTCTGATTCAAATGGGTATTTAAAAAGGCTAAAACTTTATTTTTAATATCTTCTGATCTAAATAATTCGCCTCCATGCTGACCGTCTTTTACTATTACAAATTCACTTTGAACATTTGCAAGCTTTAAATAGGAATCCAATAATTTTGATAATGTAATGGGTACAGTTGTGTCTTTGTCACCATGAAAAATTAAAAACGGAGGGTCAGCTTTGTCAATATAAGTGGTGGGACTTGCAAATTTAGCCAAGTCAGGCCTAGCTAATGGCTGCGCTCCAAGAAGCCCTGTTGATGTGGTTTTATGTTCTCCTTCGTCCAAAGGCATACTGCCAATTCGGGCTATGAAATCAGATGGGCCATAAAAATCAATTACTCCCCTTATTTTGAAATGTGGTTTTTGATTTTTATAATAAAAAGCATTAACAGCATTGTTGTTTGAGGTAGCAATCAATGAAGCTAAATGCCCGCCAGCTGAGAAACCAATAACCGCAATCTTGTTTTTGTCCAAATTATATTTTAAAGAGTTGTTATAAAGATAATTTACAGCTTGGTTGCAATCTTGTATTTGGGCAGGAAAAATGTCGGTTGTGCTAAAACGATAAGCAATGGAAGCCACAGCAAACCCATTGTCTAAAATTGCTTTTAGAGTGGATTTCATATTCTCCATGTCTCCAAATTTGTCTCCACCTATCCATCCTCCACCATGAATCCATACAACAAGGGGTAGTGAGTTTCCAATATGTTTTGGAATGTATAAATCTAGAGTATGTTTTTTCAGAGTATCTGAAGCATAAGGAATGTCTAATTGGACAGTTGTTCCCTCAGGTATCGCCTCTTTGATTTTGGGAGGGATTTGAGCATGTAACACATGTCCGTAAACCAATACGAGAAAATAAAGTAGAGCAATTTTTTTAATTTTCATATCAACTAATTTGGAATAGCAATTTAGTGATTAATTAAACAAATTTCAAGGAGTGGTTAAGGTTTGTCTCTGATTACTTTTGAAGAAATATAAAATAAGTATTATGATAAGAGCAGTTTCAAAGCAAAAAAAAAGACCATCATTGCTGATAGTCTTTTTATTAAGCTCCCCCTCTTGGGCTCGAACCAAGGACCCTCTGATTAACAGTCAGATGCTCTAACCAACTGAGCTAAGGAGGAAGTTGTTGCTCTTTTTAGCGAGTGCAAATATAGGATTAAATTTAAATGTAGCAAACAAAAAAAGCAAAAATAACATTCTTTTTTATTTGCCTACAATCGCTTTATAAATATCGTTTCCATTAGCAAAAAGCAATAGGCTGATAAGTAATACAAAACCAACCATTTGGGCGTTCTCTAAGAATTTGTCACTTGGTTTTTTACCGCTTACAATTTCAAACAATAAAAACATTACGTGACCACCATCAAGTGCTGGAATAGGCAATAAGTTCATAACTCCAAGCATAATCGATAATATCGCTGTGATACTCCAAAAAACTTCCCAGCTCCAAGAACTTGGAAAAATATTATAAATAGCAGCAAAACCACCTACTTGCTTGTAAGCTTTGGTTTCTGGGTTGAAAATCATTTTCAATTGTTTGCCATATCCTACCAATTGGTCTTTTCCTTTTTCAATTCCAAAAGGAATCGATTCCATGAAACTGTATTTTTGGTGTGTAATTTTGTAATATCCTAATTTCTCTAAAGAATCAAGACCCAAACCACCAAGCTGAACGCCTAGTTTACCTTCATTATTTACTTTTACGGTTACAGCGACTTCTTTCTGATCTCTCAAAACTAAAGCTGTAATGCTTTTGTTTTTGTTGTTTTCTAAAATTACTTTGGCTTGATCAAGATATTTTGTGGTTTGTCCATTTAGGGACAAAAGAATATCCTTTACTTTAAGATCTTTGTTTAAAGATTCATCAGGTACGTTACCGATAACAAATGGGATTCGGATAGTAGCCAATGGTGCTTTTTCGAATTTAGATAATTGGTCAACAAAATCATTTGGCATTTGTATTGTTTGTTGAATACCATTTCGTTCAATAACCACTTGTTTGGCCAAAATTACTTTAGAGCTAATCTCCTTGTCAAAACGAACAATTTTTTCACCATCAACAGCAACGATTTTATCTCCAGATTTGAATCCGGCATTTATCATCGCTTGATTTTCGATCAAAAGACCGTCTTTCATATCGGCATTTGAAATAAAGGAATCTCCATAAGCATAAGCCATACCAATATATATTATGAAAGCAAGTATAAAGTTTACCGTTACACCACCCAACATAATAATCAAACGTTGCCAAGCTGGTTTGGATCTAAACTCCCAAGGTTGAGCAGGCAAAGCCATTTGTTCCTTGTCCATACTTTCGTCGATCATACCGGAAATTTTCACGTAACCGCCAAGAGGTAACCAACCAATTCCGTATTCGGTTTCGCCAATTTTCTTTTTTAGAAGGGAATATTTTACGTCAAAAAACAAATAAAATTTTTCGACTCTAGTTTTGAATAATTTTGCAGGAATGAAATGTCCTAATTCGTGAAGTATAATAAGTAATGATAAGCTCAATAAAAATTGAGAAAGCTTGATGACTATTTCCATTTTTTAATTTTCGGTTCTTTAATGACGGACAAAAGTACTATTTTCTATTTTATTATTTGCGCTATATTTTTTTGGATCGTTTTAAATGTTTGTTAATTAATGCATTTTTCATTTTTATTTTAATGTTAGTGCAATAACTTTACTACATAAAAATCTTGTTTTAATGCAATTTGACTTAAAACATTAATATACTAGTATTTATGTCATCACAATTATTTTCTCCTTTACAAATAAAAAGTATTATACTCAAAAACAGAATTACAATTTCCCCTATGTGTCAATATTCGGCGGAAGATGGCTTTGCAAATGATTGGCATTTAATACACCTTGGTAGTCGCGCTACTGGTGGATCAGGTTTAATCATTCAAGAAGCAACAGCAGTATCTCCCGAAGGAAGAATTTCTCCTAGTGATTTAGGTATTTGGAGTGATGATCATATCAAAAAATTACAGTCTATCACGAAGTTTATCATTAGCCAGGATTCAGTTCCGGGAATACAATTGGCACACGCCGGAAGAAAAGCGAGCGTTTCTTCGCCTTGGTATGGTAATAAAAAATTAGCTCAAAATCAAGGAGGGTGGGAAACTGTTGCACCAAGTGCGATTAGCTATCACGATAATGAACAAACCCCAACAGCATTGGATAATGAAGGAATCCAAAAAGTGATTTCCGATTTTAAATTGGCCACCAAAAGAGCAAAACAATCAGGATATCAAGTTCTTGAAATTCACGCAGCTCACGGTTATTTGTTACACCAATTTCTGTCGCCTTTGTCTAATTTGAGAACTGATGAATATGGTGGTTCTTTTGAAAACAGAGTAAGATTGCTTCTTGAAGTGCTAGAGGCTGTTCAGTCTGAATGGTCCAAAGAGTTTCCTTTAATGGTAAGAATCTCGGCTACAGAT
>DATEOV010000029.1:0-7952 GCA_035273645.1 Flavobacterium sp.
GAAATAGGAGCAGTAGTTTGTTTTTTGGGCATAAAAAAACAGTTTAAAGAATAAAGTGATGAAACTTTAAGCCTTAAACTGTTTAATAATTGTAATAAATTCTATTTATGCTAGAACTTCAGTAAGCGAAACCGCTTCTTTGATTCTACGTAAAGCTTCTTTTAATAATTCCTCGCTAGTTGCGTAAGAGAAACGTATGCAATTTGGGTTTCCAAAAGCGTCACCTGTTACAGTCGCTACACAAGCTTCAGCCAAAAGATACATTGAGAAATCATTTGCATCTTTGATTAAAGTTCCTTTTAATGTTTTTCCGAAGAAAGAAGAAACGTCTGGGAATACATAGAAAGCTCCTTCTGGAACGTTGATTTTTACACCTGGAATTTCTTTTAATAATCCAACTACTAAATCTCTACGGCTTTGGAAAGCATCAACCATGTGTTTCAATACAGATGGGTCAGCATCTACAGCAGTAATAGTAGCACGTTGTGCAATACTGTTGGCACCACTTGTTACTTGACCTTGAATTTTGATACAAGCTTTAGCAATGAATTCTGGTGCTCCAATGTATCCAATTCTCCATCCTGTCATAGCAAATGCTTTGGCAACTCCATTTACAGTTATGGTTTTTTCTAACATTCCTGGAATAGAAGCGATGCTACAGAAAGTTCCTGAGAAATTGATGTGCTCATAAATTTCGTCAGCAACTACATATACGTGTGGGTATTTTTCTAAAACTTTTGCAAGAGCAGTCAATTCTTCTCTGTTGTAAACTGATCCACTTGGGTTACAAGGAGAACTGAACCACATCATTTTTGTTTTTGGTGTGATGGCTGCCTCTAATTGTTCTGGAGTGATTTTGAAATCTGTTTCTACAGAAGTTGGAACTTCTACAGGAACTCCTCCTGATAATTTTACAATTTCGAAATAACTTACCCAGTATGGTGCTGGTAAAATTACCTCGTCACCGTCGTTAAGCATTACTTGTGCAATGTTATATAAAGATTGTTTGGCTCCTGTTGAAACCACAATTTGTGATGGTTTGTAATCTAAGTTATTATCTCTTTTGAATTTTCTGCAAATTGCTTCTTTCAATTCTGCGTAACCTTCTACTGGAGAATATGTGCTGTAGTTTTCATCGATAGCGCGTTTTGCAGCTTCTTTGATAAAATCTGGGGTGTTGAAGTCAGGCTCTCCTAAACTTAAACTGATAATGTCTTTTCCTTGTGCTTTTAATTCTCTAGCCAATGCAGCCATCGCTAATGTTTGTGATGTAGCTAAATTGTTAATTCTGTCTGAAAGTGGATTGCTCATTAAATTGTAATTTTTTGGTTTATTCTTTTTTAGATAATTATTATAGTGCGGGTTCTAGTCCCAATGTTCTTAAATGTTTAAAATGGGCAATAACAGCTGCTGTCATTGTCTTGTATTCGTAGTATGGCAATTGACATTCTTTTGCCGTTTCTTTTACAATTTTTGCGATTTTTCCATAATGAACATGGCTAATATGCGGAAAAATGTGGTGTTCAATTTGGTGGTTTAATCCTCCAGTGTACCAGTTTACAATTTTGTTTTTTGGTGCAAAATTTACTGTGGTGAACAATTGGTGAATAGCCCAAGTGTTTTCCATTTCTCCAGTCTCGTTTGGTTGTGGATTAGCGGCTTCGTCAACTACGTGTGCCAATTGGAATACAATACTTAGGATTAATCCAGCAGTGTAATGCATGATAAAAAATCCTAGTAAAACTTTCCACCAAGTGATTCCAATAACAATTGGTAAAACAATCCAAATTGCTATGTAAATTACTTTTGTGATGATTAGTGTTGTCCAAAGTACTTTTGGGCTTTTTGGTTCACCATAAGATAATTTTCTTTTTAAATAATTACGCATTTGTTTAAAATCGGTTGTTATGGCCCAATTGAAAGTCAATAATCCGTATAAAAACACAGCGTAATATTGTTGAAATTTGTGAAATTTGTGCCATTCTGCTTCTTTGGAGAAACGCATGATTCTTCCTGCTTCCAAGTCTTCATCATGACCTATAATGTTTGTGTAAGTATGGTGTAAAACGTTGTGTTGTACTTGCCAGTTGTGTACGTTTCCGGCTAATACGTATATGGTTCCTCCCATGAATTTATTAACCCAACTTTTAGTTGAATAAGATCCGTGGTTGGCATCGTGCATTACGTTCATTCCTATTCCGGCCATTCCAATTCCCATAACAATGGTTAGTAGGAGGTGTACCCAAAAAGGCATGTCTAAAGTGAGTATCAAAAAATAGGGTACAAGGAAAACAGTAAAAAGTATTACAGTTTTCAAATGGATCTTCCAGTTTCCAGTTTTTTCGATATTATTTTCTTTGAAATAGCTGTTAACACGAGAATTAAGAGTTCTGAAAAACTTTAAATTGTCTTGTTTTGCAAATGTAGGTGCGGTATTGTTCATATAATTTTTTGAATATTTGCAAAGGTAACCAATATAAATTTTCAACATACAATATTGAGTTAAATATTTCTAAGCGAAAAGCAGTACTTTTGTTAAAAATTTTTAAGATGGACGAGATTCTAAAGTATTTTCCTAACCTATCTGATAATCAGATAGAACAGTTTCAAAAATTGGATTTTTTATACCACGATTGGAATGAAAAAATCAACGTTATTTCACGTAAAGATATTGATTCGTTGTACACTAAACATATATTGCATTCATTGGCTATAGCCAAAGTAAATAAGTTTGAGCCTGGAACTTATGTGTTGGATGTAGGAACCGGTGGTGGATTTCCAGGAATTCCATTGGCTATTCTTTTCCCTGAAACACGTTTTTATTTGATTGATGTTATTGCTAAGAAAATAAAAGTTGTTCAAGCTGTTGCCGAAGCATTAGAACTAAAAAATGTCAAAGCCGAACAACTTCGTGCCGAAAATGTCAAAGGTGATTTTGATTTTATAGTAAGCCGCGCGGTGACCAATATGCCTGATTTTGTTTCTTGGATAAAAACCAAAATCAAAAAACAAAACAAGCATGAATTGAAAAACGGTATTCTTTATTTGAAGGGTGGTGATTTAACAGAGGAGCTAAAAGACTTTCCAAAAGCGACAGAATACAATATTTCCGATTTCTTCGAAGATGAGTTTTTTGAGACCAAAAAAGTGGTGCACTTGCCGTTGAAGTTTGTGGTATAAATTTGTTGGAAGTAGTATTGTCAAGTTTAAAATATATTAAATGGTTAAGAGAATAAAATTAGTGTGCTTTTTGTTTGTGTTTTTTATTGCTGCCAATGGAAATGCACAAGATTCAGAAGTAGGGAATTGGTTTCTGTATTTCGGGAATCAAAAAATAAATAACCGATGGAATTGGCACAATGAAGTGCAATATCGGAATTATAATTTCGCAGGAGATCTAGAGCAACTGCTTTTAAGAACAGGGATTGGATATAATTTATCCGAAAACAATAATAATGTATTATTGGGATATGCTTATGTTCATTCAGAGCCTTATATTTCAGGAACGGATGATAAGTTTAAAACGGATGAGCATAGAATCTTTCAGCAGTTTATTACCAAAGAGCAATTTGGTAGAGTAAATATTCAGCATAGGTATCGTTTTGAACAGCGATTTATTGATGAAAATTTCAAGATGCGTTTGCGTTATTTTCTGTCTTTGAATGTTCCAATTAACAAAAAAGTGATGGATAAAAATGCCTTTTATGCTTCTGCTTATAATGAAATTTTCATCAATACTGAAGCTAATTATTTTGACAGAGATCGTATTTATGGAGGTGTTGGCTATTGTTTTAATAAAAGCTTGAAAATGGAAGTGGGTGTGATGTCACAAATCTTGTCCAACTCAAGTAGAACCCAATTTCAAATTATGTTTTTTAATAGTTTACCTTTTTAAGTTTCTAGATATTTAAAAAAAAACAAAAGCCGAATCTTAATTTAAGATTCGGCTTTTTGTATTTACAAAGTGTCTTCAAGACTTTTGACTTTATGACTATTCTCCTAAAAATGGATATCTGTAATCTACTGGAGTTACGAATGTTTCTTTGATTGTTCTTGGAGAAGCCCAACGCAATAAGTTCAATGCTGAACCTGCTTTGTCATTAGTTCCAGAAGCTCTTGCTCCACCAAATGGTTGCATTCCTACGATAGCTCCAGTTGGTTTGTCATTGATGTAGAAGTTTCCGGCAGCGTTTTGTAAGGCTGTTGTTGCTTCTTCAATAGCGTAACGATCTTGACTGAAAACTGCTCCAGTTAAAGCATACTCAGATGTAGAATCTACCAATTTCAATGTTTCAGACCATTTAGCGTCTTCATAAACATAAATCGTCATAACAGGCCCGAATAATTCGGTTTCCATTGTTGTGTAATGTGGGTTTGTTGTTACGATTATTGTAGGTTCAACAAAGTAACCAACAGATTTGTCGTAGTTTCCACCAACGATAATTTCAGCATCTGCATCTTTTTTGGCTTGGTCAATAAAACTAGCCAATTTATCAAAAGATCCTTCATGGATAACAGCAGTAATAAAGTTGCTGAAATCTTCTGGAGAACCCATTTTCATTGATTTTGTATCAGTAATTAATTGTTCTTTAATAGCTGGCCATAAGCTCTCTGGTACATAAGCTCTTGAAGCAGCAGAACATTTTTGCCCTTGAAATTCAAAAGCTCCACGAACAATTCCTGTAGCCACTTGTTTTGGATTAGCGCTTGGGTGAGCAATGATAAAATCTTTACCACCAGTTTCTCCAACAATTCTTGGGTATGTTTTGTAATGGTGAACGTTTGTTCCAATTTTTGCCCAAATATCTTTGAATACATGAGTAGAACCAGTAAAGTGAATTCCAGCAAAATCACGACTTGCCAAAACAGTATCGGTAATCATCAATGCATCTCCAAAAACAACGTTAATTACACCGTCAGGAACTCCTGCTTCTTTGAATACGTCGATAATAACTTTGGCAGAGAATACTTGGCTGTCACTTGGTTTCCAAATCACAACATTACCCATCATAGCTGCACTTGCAGGCAAATTTGCAGCAATAGCAGTAAAGTTGAATGGAGTTATCGCGTATACAAAACCTTCAAGAGGTCTGTATTCTAAACGGTTCCACATATCGGATGCCGATTTAGGTTGGTCTGCATAAATTTGTGTCATGAATTCTACGTTGAAACGTAAAAAATCAATCAATTCACAGGCAGCGTCAATTTCAGCTTGATGAATATTTTTGGATTGCCCAATCATTGTTGCGGCATTAATTTTTGCTCTGTAAGGACCGGCAATCAATTCAGCTGCTTTTAAGAAAATTGCTGCTCTTTGTTCCCAAGCCATATTTGCCCATGCTGTTCTGGATTCCAAAGCATTTGCGATAGCACTTTCTACGTGTGATTTTTCGGCTAAATGGTAAGTTCCAACTACATGTTTATGATCGTGTGGGGCGGTCATGTTTTTGGTGTTTCCTGTTCTAATTTCTTCGCTACCAATATACAACGGAACGTCGATTTTAGTATTCCACATTTCTTTATACGCTGATAAAACAGCTGCTTTTTCTGGGGAATTAGGTGCGTATCCTTTTACGGGTTCGTTTACCGCTTTTGGTACATTGAAAAATCCTTTTAGCATATCTCTATAATTAAATATTAAACGATTATAAATTTGATGCAAAAGTACAAAGGAAAGATTTAAATTATGCTAAAAATGTCATAATTAAAGTCAAATTAATTCAATGCGAAAGGAGCGCAAAGTCTAAAAGTAGGCACTATAACTCTAAAAGATTTGGTTGAGGTAAAATTAATCATATTGAAATAACCTTTCATAGCCCCATATGGAGATGATAATAAACATCCTGAACTGTAGGTGTGTTGTTCTCCCGGTTTCAAAACTGGTTTTTTTCCAATAACACCTTCTCCATCTACAAATTCTAAATCATTTAAAGAATCGAAGATTTCCCAATGGCGTGAAGTCAATTGGACAGAATCTTTACTATGGTTTTCAATTGTAATCTCATAACTAAAGGCAAAATGAATCTTATAGTTTTTGAAGTACGTTCCTTCAAAACTAGTCAATACCGAAATTTTAATGCCTCTTGTTATTTGTGAAACCATGTTAATGAGCTAATTAAGTGCTGTATGCCGACAAATCTACGAAAAAAATGAATATTTTATTTAAAAATTTTCAAAGTTTTCTAATTTGTTATATTTAATGAAGTGGCGGTTCCACGGCCGATGACTTTTTCGTATCGATCGCTGCTTCCTTTGTAATAAACCAAAACAGTATAATCATTTTCAGTTTGATAAAAATTTCCATCAATTGCATGTTCTTGATCGATAAATCCTTTATTGTTTACTGACATGTATTGGTAGTTTGTAAACCCTTGTTTGATTAATATAGCTTTTTCATAAAGACCATTTTTGGAATTAAAATCCATTTTATTTTCTGGGGTAAAGCTGTAATTATTGAACATTCCAACAATATAGATGGAAGAACTTGGATTGGCTAAAGGAGCTGATAAACTGAAATAAACCCATGAATAATCCGCCTCAATGGTGTTGTTTTCGCCGTCTATTTTTCGGATAGAAAAATTTCCGTTAAGGTCTGAATAGTTTGTGTAGGGAAAACTAGATTTATCATTATTGGTGTACAAGTGAGTATTGTAAATGTCGTTGTCTGAGTTGACGAAACTCACGTAGTTATTGGCATTTTTGAGGTCTTTGGAATCAAAATTCAAAAATTCATTTCCAGCCCAAAATTGTGTTTCTTGGTCATATTTGTAAACAAAATTATTACTGACGGTGTATTGTGGAGGAACATTTTTTATAGCCGTGCTGAATTTACTGTTTTGAAGCAAAAGTACTTTAAGGTTTTGCATTGGATTTTGAAACAATATTTGATCTCCAGTTTTGATTTCAAAATCTAAATTATGTTTCGTATAAATGTTTTTGACTGTTCGAGCCTTTCTAATTCTTAAAGGAACAGACACCAAGTCTTCATATAAAATGAAATATCTTTTCATGACCACTTCTTTGTCCGAATTTAGGATAGTAAGAACATAATTACCACTGAGAAGTATTCTAGAAGTATAATTGTTAGGAATCGATAATCTGTAATGGGTGAAAATCTGTAATGTATTGAAAGAATTGACGTATTCCTGAATTTTTTGGCCGTCAAAACCAGACAGATATTCACTTTTTGGAATGTCGGTAGGAACCCAATTGTAATCACAATGAGTGATTTCGTAATAGTAGTCGGCTTCATTGCCAAATAAATCATCAAATTCAAAATCAAATCGTTCCCCCAATCTGAATACGGGAACTACGTTTTGATTGTTTTGAATAAAAGAAACCGTTTTAATGTTATAGGGAGGTGCTATTTCAGTCACTACTTGGGCAGTGAGAGTGAGGCAAAAGAAAGAAAAAAGTAAAACGGCTATTGATTTCATTATTGACTATCATTCATGAATTGTAAATATACAAATTATTGTGAAAGGGATGGCAGTGGACTTTGAGCAATGAGTTATGGGCGATGTACGTTAAGAATAAAGCAAATAGTAATAAATTACAGATTACTAGGTCTTATACAGCCAAAGCTGAAAGCTCAAAGCCCACAGCTTCTTATTATTCCAATATAAAATCCAAATTCTCCTCAATTTCTGTACTAATATAATTTTCATCCAAAAGTGAATCAGCCAATAGTTTTTTGCTTTCTTGTAAGCGGATGATTTTTTCTTCAACGGTATTTTTGGCGATAAACCGAATCACATTTACCTTATTCAATTGTCCAATTCGATGCGCACGGCCAATTCCCTGTTTTTCCGAAAAAGGATTCCACCAAGGATCCAGAAAAACAACATAAGAAGCTTTTGTAATATTAAGTCCGACGCCACCTGCTTTCAAAGAGATAAAAAACAACAAAGGTTTTTCTTGTTCCTGAAAACGGTTGACTTGGTATTCCCGTT
>DATEOV010000030.1:0-9313 GCA_035273645.1 Flavobacterium sp.
TGGCCATTTTTTTCCATAGCCTTTTTTCCCAAACTCTTTTTGTTTAGAAAAAGCTCGACCTCATCACAATTGCTGTATGCCCAAACATCGATAGACTGTCCTTCTTTTCCTTTCCAGTTCCAATGTGGTAAGAGGTGCAAAACGGGTTCGGTTCCCCACCAAGATTTTAAGTACCAAGCATCGTCTTTGTAAAACCCACATTGATCCAACATCCCAAAATAGGAACCTGTGGCCGGCCAAACATAGGGTGTGGGTTCGCCACGGTAATCAAAACCTGTCCAAATAAACATTCCCGCTAGATACGCCCTGGAATCGTAATGTTTCCAACCCTGTTCTATGCTGTGCGCATTGGCCGATTGCGGAAAATCGTAGGCCGGTTTGTATTGTTTTTCGTTGTCCTCAAAATAAATGCCTCGGGTTGCAAAAGTCGAGCCTTCCTCGGTGCCCCAACTGGCAAGATTAGGAAATTCTCGATGGTGTTTGTCGGTAGTTTCCTTGCCTCCGTGTTTGATGTAATTGTAGCCGACAACATCCACAGCGGTAGCAATACCGTCATCCCAATTACCGCTTATACCAGCAGTTATTCCTCTTGTAGTGTCGATAGTTTTGGCAAAATCTTGCATGGTTCTGGCCATACGAGCGCCAATAATATTTCCTTCTACTCCCCACTCTTCATTGGCGATAGACCAACTTATGATAGACGGATGGTTTCGGTCACGGAGCATCATTCGTTTTAATTCATCAAGTTGTGTATTTGTTATTCCCATCAATCGGGTTTCGTCTATCACTACCATTCCTAGACGGTCGCAGGCATCGAGTAATTCAGGTGTTGGTGGATTGTGCGAACAGCGATAGGCATTGGAACCAAATGATTTTAAAGAGGCGATTCTAAAATCCTGCAAACCATCCGGCATGGCTACTCCCACTCCTGCGTGGTCTTGGTGGTTATTGGTTCCTTTTATTTTGAGATATTTTCCGTTCAAGAAGAGTCCCTCGTTGGCATCAAAACGAAGTGTTCGGATTCCGAAAGTCGTTGTATGCGTATCTACCAATTCGTTTCCTGCAAAAATGTTTGTTACCATTTTATGCAAATACGGATTATCTACCGACCACAATATTGGATTTGCCACAGCTAATTCCGCACTGAATTCTTTGGTTTCCATTGGCCTCAAATTCAGATTGTCGATAGTCACCGTAGCGATAGATTTTCCTCCGCTATTGTAAACCGTCTGAACGATTTTAAAATCTTGCTTTTTACTTCCTTCATTGATTACCGAAACTTTTGAAACGAGTTCAGCATTATCTTTATTGAGTTTGGTTGTACTGACAAAAGTTCCGTCGGCAGGCACATGCAAAGGACTGGTTTTGTTCAGCCAAACATGACGGTATATTCCGGCGCCTTCATAAAACCAACCTTCTTCCATCAATGCATCTACCCGAACTGCAATTGTATTTTCGCCCCCATAATTGACATAGTCTGTAACATCATACTCAAAACCCAAATAACCCGATGGATTAATTCCCAGATAATGACCGTTGAACCAAACCGTAGCATTGCGAAAAACACCATCAAAAGCGATGTGGATTCTGCGTCCCAAATCGGATTCCGGAATTGTTATTTTCTTTCGATACCAACCGATGCTGGCTTCGGGAAATGGTCTTCCTATATTTTTGAATCCGTGACTGTAGCTTGCTTTTTCGCTAAAGCCCTGCTCCACTGCCCAATCGTGTGGAAGATCCAATTTTCGCCAAGAACGGTCATCAAAATCGGCTGCTGCTGCTCCGTCTCCATAGGTAGTTTTGGCCAAATAAGAGAAATATCCTGTTCCTGTATTAAAATCTTTCGCAGCATCAAAAGGATGACCAAAGGCAAATTTCCAATTTTGATCTATCGAAATATGCTCTCTATTCTTACTCTTTGAAATTGATTGTGAAAAAACAGAAAGACAGCAACTAAAGGATATAAGTAACAGAAATAGTATTCGATTGGTATTTTTCATTTTATACTTTTTAATAAACTAATGAATAGTTCAACTTACAAGAATAGTCAATAGAATCAAGATATTGTGATACTTTTTTTTCAAAATATGCTTAAAAAACTGCAAAATAGAAAAACCATTAACTCCATTTAAAAAATATCCCCTAATCGAAAAATTAGGGGATATCTTAAACTAACTCAAATAAACAAAAACCAAATTTTATTTTAATACAAAACCAATATTGTCGATATAGAATGTATTTTCAACGCCATCTCCTGCGGCATTTTTAGACATATTCTGGAATGTTATATTTTGAACATGGTCCGCGTTACCTAATTCAGCCCAGGTAAATTCGAAAGTATTCCACCCAGTTTCAACAGTCATCATGTTTCTTTCAGACCAATCACCATTAAAACATAACTTAAGTGTTCCTGGATTATCGGCCTTTATAGAAAGTCTGATCCCTTTATAATCTGCTATTTGATCATACCAAGACCAATCTCCTTGCATATTGTCCCAAGCGGCCATTTTCTTTTTAATATGGACTAACCCCTGTTCTGATCCTTCTGACTCATAGGTATGATTATTCCAAGCCGGAAAAGTAAAACCATAATAAGCCACATCATCAAAAAGTGCAGTACCAACAGCATAAGTAGAAGTTGCAGTACCTGAAATATTGGTTACAGAAATATACTTTTTATCAGCACCAGCAGGTAGCTTCACTTTAACTTCAGTTAAAGTAGAAGAAATTACAGGTACAGTCTCAGTTCCAACTTTAACAATTGGGTCTAAGAAATAATTTCCATAAATTGTGATTACATCACCTTCTGCCGCATTGATTGGATTGAAACTTCCAAAACTTGGTGACGGAGGAGATATTACAAAGTCGTAAACTATTGTCCCTAATTTTGTAACAACTTTTAATTTATTACTTGCATCCGCATATGGTGTTTTTTCATCAATTAATACAAATATTTCAGTATCCGTAACTAGTACAGGATTAAAATAAGTATCAAAATCATTAAAGTAAATTTTTTCGACAGTCGTAAATCCAGAACCTCTAATAATATAGTAATTTTTTGGATCTCCTTGTGTAACTGGAACTAAATCTCCTTCTTCAGCTTTGGCTACACTAGTAATTGCCAATGTCCCTGATCCCGAATCGGAACTATCATCACTACATGAAGAAAAAACACCCAGTACCAAAAGGGCCATTGAAACAATGGACAATAGGTATTTTATTTTTATATTTTTCATAATATCAATTTTAAAGAATTATTTAAAGGTATATGGAACTGGTGCATCCAATAATTTTGGGTTCTTTGCCACCTCATTATCTGGATAGTCCATATAAAAATCATTTGTTGCATGATCCTCGCTATATACTGGAGTATAGTAACGTGCTCCGTATCTGTCTCCTCTATTTTGTGCTGACATAATTGCGATTGCTTTTGCTTTATCGATACGCCCTAAATCGAACCAATAGTCTCCTTCAAAACACAATTCTTTTCTTCTTTCAAGAAAAATATTATCAAACGTTACAGATGTCAAATTGCTTAATCCAGCTCTTCTTCTAACAGCGTTAATCGATTTTAAGGCTGCTGCATCAGAAGTACTTCCTCCACCAGCCAAAACTGCTTCAGTATGAATTAATAATAACTCGGCATAACGCATTACATATGTGTTATTGTCCATCATTGCCCAACCATCAGCTGGACCTGTAGCAGCACCGTTTACAACTCCAATACAATATTTTTTTATTGCTCCGCCTGATCCTTGTGCTAAATCCTTATCTGCAGGAACTGTAAAACCAATTCCCTCAGTTGTTTTCATATTTGGATAAGTATCTCCTGCAATCATGATTGTTTCATGTTTTCTTTTATCTGAAGTATCATATAAAGTAAAAATCTCTTGAGCTGGTCCAAAAACCCCTGCATAAGAAGCATTTGAAGTAGACAAATCTCCATCTTTAAACCCAAATTGTGTATTACAGTTATTGGCAGAACCATAAGCTCCATCCCCTTTCCATTGGATAGCAAAAATAGATTCTTCGTTATTGTTGTTTGCATAAGTAAACAAGTCGGCAAAACTTTTTGCTGGCAATTCATCACCACCTAACAATTTAAATTCACCACTGTTAATAACTTCCTCAGCCATCGCTCTAGCATTAGTGTAATCTTTTTTGTACAAATACACTTTAGCTAACATTGCTTTTGCAGAACCTTTAGATACGTGTCCGTTACTTGCATAATTGGCACCTCTAGTTTTGGCAACCAATAAATCAGCCGCTTTTAAGTAATCGCTAGTTATCAATTTGTATATGTCATCAACTGTATTTGTATTTACATAAGGATTACTTGTAAAATCTAAAGGATTTTCAATAATTGGTACTGGTCCCCAAAGTCTTACTAAATCAAAATAAGCAGTAGCTCTCATAAAATAAGCTTCACCAATAGCATTGTCCAATACACTTTTATCTACATCTGGTCCAACTCTACTTGCCAAAAAGTTGATAATCATATTAGCTTGTTGCACATTGGCCCATAATGCCGACCAACCGTTTACCAATTCAGGATCACTTCCATTCAAAGCAAAAGTTCTTAATCCACTAACATCAGGTGACCCTGAGTACATGTTTCCTGAACCAACTTCGATAGCCCACCAAAATTTATTATACATCTGAAACCAAGTTCTGCTATACATCCCGTTGGTTGCTGAACTTACTTGATCATTTGTACTGTAATAAGAGTCCAAACTTATCCCATCTTCTGAAGGTCTATCTGTAAAATCTTCCTGACACGACCCAAACACGAGGAACGTTACCGCTACAAGCAGTAAACTATATCTATTTAAAAACAATTTCTTTTTCATTTTATCTTTTTTTAAAATTCTACGTTAAGTCCAATTGTAAATGTTCTGGCTACTGGGTATCTTCCATTATCAATTCCTGACAAAAGCACATTCTGATTAAATGAACCAATCTCTGGATCATAACCTGAATAATCAGTAAACGTAAGCAAGTTTTGAGCTGTACCGTATAATCTTAATCTTGTTACTTTAAATTTAGAAATAACGTCAGAAGGCAAAGAATACCCCAGTGTAACGTTTTGAATTCTGATATAAGAACCATCTTCAACATAACGATCCGAAATCAATAAGTTATTATTTGCTGCATCCGCAATAGGTCTTGGGTTATTACTTGCTGTATTAGTATCAGAATAATAATCCATAGCATCTACAAGTTGGTTATCATATAAAGATGCATTTGTTGTTCCTGCTCTTTTGGTCAAATTCATAACATCATTACCGTAAGATCCTTGCAAGAATATAGAACAATCAAAGTTTTTGTATTTGAAATTATTTGTAAATCCAAAAGTCAAATCTGGGTGTGGATTTCCAATAAATGCTTTATCATTTGCATCTATTTTACCATCTCCATTAACATCTTTGTATTTTACATCACCTAAAGAAGTCTCTCCTGCCCCTGTTCCAACTGGCTGACCAAACTGAATTGGAGCATTGTTTAAAGTTGCCTGATCTTTAAATATCCCTTCTGTAACGTAACCATAAAACATCCCGATAGGATTACCAATTGTTGTATTGGTAACAACAACAGGCTGGTATCCATTAGTATTAACTTCTTGTGTTAAAATAATTCCGTTCGCAATTTCATCTAAATTATTTTTGTAGTGTGATACAACCAAAGAGGTATCCCAATTAAAGTTACCAGAAGATTTAAGATTATATCCTAGTGTAATATCGTATCCTTTATTGCTCATTATACCCAAATTAGAGTATGGGGCAGAAACCCCTCCGTATTGTGATCCTCCTCCTGTTAAGTATAGAGGCAATGGCACTTGGAACAAAAATCCTTCCGATTTCTTATCATAAAAATCAACGCTTGCAAACAATCTAGATTCAAGCATTGTAAAGTCAATACCAAAGTTAGTTTGATTAAGAGATTCCCAAACTAAATTTGGATTTGGGTAATTTGCAGGTAAAAATCCACTTCCCAATCCTGAGTTTTGAACATTCAACATCGCAGAATAGCTATTGTTTGGAATCTGTTGGTTACCAGTTTCTCCATAACCCAATCTGAATTTAATATTGTCTACATATTGACGTGTTCCCTCCATAAAAGACTCATTAGAAAGTTTCCAAGAACCAGAAATTGCGTTAAAAACACCTTTTTGATTATCAGTCGTTGGGTCAAACTTTGACGAAACGTCTTGTCTTGTAGAAGCCGTGATACTGTATTTATCATTAAAATCATAAATTACACGAGCAAAAAGAGACGAAAGAGAAGCACTTCCTTTATATTGAGTTACTGTATTGTTATCAACATCAGCCAAATTTAAGGTATGGATCGAATTTGTTTTAAAACCTTGTGCAGATGCTATTACTCCTTCCCAGTGTGAATCATTTGCTTCTTGACCTAATAAAATTGTAAAATGATGTTTATCGAACGTTTTATCATAAGTCAATAAGTTTTTAATATTCGTAGAATACCAATTTTGTCTTCTTACGTCTAAATCAGCCAATATATTTTCTTGGCTACCCCATTTATAAGAAGGTCTAAAATCATCATTTTCAGAAAACTCAGTATTCCCGGCAATCTCAATACGATACTTCAATCCTTTAAAAAGATCAGCTTCTGCATAAATATTTCCTAAGAAATTTTTACGAACCAATTTATTTTCTCTAGTCAAAGCTTCTGCAACCGGATTATAATAAGTTACACTTTGTTCTGATGATGGTGGTCCAGCAAATGATCCATCAGCATTTCTAACTGGTATGTCTGGAGCTTGTAATAAAGTATTAGATATTAATCCTGAATAACTTTGATTCACAGTAATGTCTTCATTAGTGATCCCTGCAGACATATTCCCTCCTACTCTTAACCAACTTTTAATTTTAGAATCCAAGTTTAATCTTATAGTATATCTTTTTAATCCAGAATTAATGATAGTCCCTTCGTTATCCAAAAAACTTCCAGACAAATAGTAACTAGTACCATCTTTGGCACCTGAAAAAGACAATTGGTGACTTTGTGAAATAGCAGTTCTATATACTTCGTCTTGCCAATTAGTTCCTGGTCCTAATAATTCAGGATGTGAAAATTCCTGACGTGTTTGAAATCCCCATAATTTAGCCAAGTCAGTTTTTAAAGTAGCATACTCAGGTAAAGTCAGAACATCCAACTTATTGGTAACATTACTAATTGAAGTAAAGTTTTCATAAGCAACTCTACCTGTCCCTTTTTTACCTGATTTAGTAGTAATAATAATAACCCCATTAGCACCTCTTGAACCGTAAATTGCAGTTGCAGAAGCATCTTTCAAAATATCCATAGATTCAATATCACTAGGATTTATCATTGATAATGGGCTAACAGCGTTGTTTCCACTTCCCCCTGATGAAGAGAATCCATCTCTACCAGCCAAAGGACGCCCACTTGTTGATTTTCCTGTAGCATCTCCAGAAACAGGAACTCCATCAATTACATATAAAGGTTCATTAGTCCCTGAAATAGAAGTTGTCCCTCGAATCCTAACAGAAGCAGCACTTCCAGGAGCACCTGAGTTATTAGTAACACTTACCCCTGCAGCCTTACCTTGAAGCATTTGGTCAACACTTACTACTTTTAGGTTCTCAATATCTTTTGCTTTTACAGTAGAAACAGATCCATTAAGATTACCTCTTTTTTGCGTTCCATAACCAATTACAACGATTTCTTTCAAGTTTTCAGAAGCAGATGTCAAAGTAACATTAAGTTTAGAACTTCCTTTAACCGCTACTTTTTTGTTATCAAAACCAATAAATGTAAAAGTCAGTATAGCATTTGTAGGTACATCGATTGAATATTTCCCATCAAAATCAGAAGAAACTCCTTGAGAAGTACCTTCTGCTTTAATATTAACTCCAGATAATGGCAGATTATTAACATCTGTAACCACACCTTGCACCTTAAGTTGTGCATTCATGATACCACAGGTAAATAGTAAGAACATCAATGGAACCTTTCTGTGGTTTACTTTCCAATGAATCAAGTCGGACAATAATTTTTTCATAATAAAAATTTGTTAGTTAAGTTTAATAATTTCCGAAAGGGTAATTCGGTCATTATTATTGGCATTAATAAATATGATTTATAATTAACAAATTTATAACAGTAGTTAACATCAAATTAATATTATTATATCATTTCATGATAATATATTTTCAAAATGAAAAATTTAATTACACATAACAAAATTATTATCAGAATTTTTTAAATTATTACTATTTATTACCTACAATATATATCATATAGTTAATTTTGAAATAAAAAATGCTTCCTGAAAGACTCTCTCAGGAAGCATTTTAGCAAAAAAACTGATGTGTATTATAAGATTCTCTTTAATCCTGAAAAATCATCACGGTATTGACTAGGTGTACATTTCTTAAAAGCTTTAAAACTTCTATTAAAATTAGCGATGTTATTAAACCCCGACTTGAAGGCAACCTCCGAAATACTTAGGTCTTTCTCCACTAACCACCTGGCTGCATAACCAATTCGGATATCATTAATATAATTGACAAATGTTTTTCCAGTACGTTTTTTTATAAATCTATTAAAAGAAATCGTCGTCATATTAGCCACGCCCGCCACTTCTTCCAATGATAATTTTTCGGCAAAATTCTTTTGAATATAATCATAGATCAATTTCATTTTATCATACTCTTCAAAAGTATCATTTTCGACGGTAAAAGTTGATAAAAGCCTTTGATTACGGGAGTTAGCCAGATCATACAATATTGAGATAATCTCCAAGAAATAGTCCATACCATCCAACTTAGATATCTTTATTAACCTCGGAGTGAGTATTTCAGCTACCTGATTTGAAAATAAAATACCATGTACAGAACGATTAAACATCTCCTTTATAGGTGTCATAATTCGTCTTGACAACAAAAACTCATGAAAAAGATCATTATGAAACTGAATTGTTATTTCATGAATATCTTTGTTTTTACACTTATGCTGTTCCCAACCGTGATACAAATTAGGCCCAACCAACACCAACTCTATATCATCAATCTCTTCTATATTGTCACCTACAACACGTTTAACTCCTTTTCCGTTCAATATAAAATTGATCTCAAATTCAGGATGATAATGTACCGGATAATCAAACTCATCTTTAACTCTGTCAAAAACCAAAAAACTATCTTGTGCTGCGAGTGGAACTATTTCTCTATGAAAATTTTTAAAAGCGCTCATAATTCATTTTTTTATTTGCAATAATAAGATATAAAATTGACAAAATAATATTAATCCAAAAGATCTTATT
>DATEOV010000031.1:0-2475 GCA_035273645.1 Flavobacterium sp.
TTTAATCATGCGGTTTTTTATTCCTTATCCCTTTTAAATGATTTTGTCGGTATATTTTGTTTTGCAGGTTGAAAGCGATCAATTAGTTTGGGTAAAAAATATCCGTCTACTCCATTCAAGGCAACTATATTTCCTTTGTCCAGTTGTAGCCAGCCGTCTTTATGTTCCAAAGTCTCATCGAAAAAAATATGCTCGATAGAAGCTATAATATGAATAGTATCATTTTCTTTAATAACATATTCATTCACAAACTTGCAATAAAGTTGAACAGGACTTCCTTTTACGAAAGGAATATTGAAGCCTTCTTTGTATTCTTCTTCTAGATTTGTTTTGTCAAATTCTGAAATTCCAGAATCATAATTAGCCGAAGTGTGATGCGCATCGGCAATCATATCAATTGTAATATGGTTAACTGTGAAATAACCAGTTTCCATAATGTTTTTATAAGTGTCTCTAGGAACTGTAGTTGGCCGAACAATGAATCCTATCAATGAAGGGCTGCTTCCTAGATGAGTAATGCTGCTAAAAATAGCGACATTGGTATTGCCTTCGATTGATTTTGTGGCAATTAAATTAGCGGATTTGAATCCTGTACATGAATTAATTAAATTTAATTTTTCAATCTTATCCATTTGTGAAATGGTTTCTTTTGAAATATTTTTCATGATTTTTTATGTTTTAACAAATATAATAAACTGACTTTTAATCACGTAGGGTTTGTTGTAAAAATCTCAATTTTAATAGTTAATTTTAACTTTTAAGACGCTTATTCTTTGTTTTATAATAAAAAATTAACAATAATGATAAAATTCATTATTATTGTATTTATTTGTATTTGATAAAAAAACACCCTTTTTTAAATGTGCTTTTTAAAAAAGGTGTGTAAAATGTGTTGATTTTTACATAAGTTTGATAAAGTGTAACAAAATAGCTTCCAATGAGAAACCTAAAAAAAGCCTTACTTATTTTTATTTTTTTGATAATTGTATTAATTGGCGCATTTTTTATTTATAGGTCATACCAAAAGCCCAAATATGAAGGTGATATTTATTTGAAAAATATTAAAAAGGAGACTACGGTTTATTTTGATGAATTTGGAGTGCCTCATATTTATGCCAAAAATTCAAAAGATGCAATGATTGCTTTGGGATATCTACATGCCCAAGACAGATTATGGCAAATGGAATTGCTTAGACGTATTGCGCCAGGGCGCTTATCCGAAGTATTTGGTTCGGTTGCATTGAAGAACGATAGGTTTTTTGTGGGTTTAGGAATTGAAGAAGCATCTGAAAAAGCAATTTCAAGCTTAGATAAAAACAGTCCAGCCTATCAATTGACAATGGCTTATTTGGATGGCATTAATCTATATCTTGAAGAAGGTGTAACTCCAGTTGAATTCCAATTATTGGGGGTTAAAAAGCAAAAATTCACCATCAAGGATGTGTACAATATTTTTGGGTATATGTCTTTTAGTTTTGCAATGGCTCAAAAAACAGATCCACTACTTACCGACATTCGGAACAAATACGGAATGGATTATCTTAAAGATTTTGGTATAGAAGGGAATTTTAATACTACTAAAATTAAAATTGCAAAACAAAAATCTCAAGAGTATATAGCTATTGCGCAATCAATCGCATCACTTTTGGATCAATCGCCGGTAGCTCCATTTGTCGGAAGCAATAGTTGGGTTGTTGCTCCTCCAAAGACAAAGAATAAAAAAGTAATTTTTGCAAATGATCCGCATATTGGATTCTCTCAACCTGGAACTTGGTATGAAGCTCATTTAGAAACTCCCGATTTTGAATTGTACGGTTGTTATTTGGCGGGTGCACCTTTCCCTTTATTGGGTCACAATCGGGAATATGCATATGGGTTGACGATGTTTGAGAATGATGATGTCGATTTTTATCAAGAAGAAAATAATCCGAAAAATAATAATCAATATAAAACTATAAATGGTTTCCAAGATTATGAAATTAGAAAGAAGATAATAAAGGTTAAAGATTCTTCAGATGTGATTTTGAATTTAAAAGTAAGTCAGCATGGTCCCATTATGAATGATTTGTTGACTGGTCTGAAAAGTGATAAACCAGTTGCGATGTCTTGGATTTATACACAGCAACCTATTCGAAGTATTGAGGCGATTTATGCTATTTCCCATTCCAAATCAATGTCCGATTTTCAAAAAGGAGTTGCGCTTATTGCTGCACCCGGACTGAATGTAATGTATGGCGATGCCAAAGGAAATGTGGGTTGGTGGGCAACCGGAAAATTATATAAGCACAATAACGGTGTAAATACAAATTTTATACTTGATGGGGTCAATGGTAAAGATGATAGCTTAGAGTATTTGGATTTTTCAAAAAATCCATCGGCAGTCAATCCTGATTGGAATTATGTTTATTCTGCAAATAATCAGCCGGAAGCGATAGATGGTTTTGCATACCCAGGCTATTATCTTCCTGAAGACAG